>NZ_JAIQXU010000044.1 GCF_020166395.1 Deinococcus betulae
AAGACGGGCGGGACCAGCCTAGAGGTGGAGGGGCGCCCGACTGCCTTCAGAGGAAAGGCGGGCCCTTCACATTCAGCTTGGTGGGGATACCTCACGGCGGACCCAGAGCGATTGAGGGAAGGGACCTTAACTGCGCTGCGGTGCTTTGGCTGGTCATGTGGAGAAACCAGTCAGGCTCACCCGTTTTAACAGGACTTTGTCAGAATGGGTTTTCATGGCTGGGCAGGCTCCACAACTGCGTTTACTCGACCTCGTGCAGGTTGTGCTAGAGCGCCCACTGATGTATACGGCGTGCGGCTCATACAACGAGGTCGTCGCTTTCATTGAGGGGTACCACATCGGACATCGTCCAGCCGGAACCCTGTGGTTCGAGTTCCTCAACTGGTTGCGTGAACACCTTGGAGAAGGCGAAGGGAGACTCATACTCCGATTCCGCCAGACATTCCAAGATGACACTACGGCTCTTCAGGAATTGAGGTCGCTGTACAACCGATTTATTCAGCATCAAGCGGAATCACGAGTATCCCTGGTTGAAGAATGACAAAGTCCTGTTAAACGGGTGAGCCTGACTGGTGGAACAGCATCAAAGGAGAGGGTGACGCGGAAAGCCTGAAGAGCTGAATGGCTCGGCCATGTGGGTCAGCTGACGGGCTCCAGCTTCAGGCCCCGCCGCAGAGCCTCTAGACTGCGGGCCACAAAGGCCCTGGAGACCGGGGCGGCCGGCGCAAAGCGTTCGCTGGCATGGTAAGCCCCCTCGACCTCGTCCCACTTGCAGGGTACCCCGGCCGCCCGGAGGCGTTGGGCGTACAGGCAGGCTTCGTCGTAAAACAGGTCGAGTGTGCCTGCGCCAATCCAGGCCGGGGCCAGACCAGCCAGGTGTTCGCGGCGGGCTGGGGCGGCGTACTCGGGGGCGCTCTCCCACTGCGGGGCACGTCCCAGATACGCTGTCCAGCCCAGCCGGTTTGAAGCGGGTGTCCAGACGAACTCGCCGCGTCCACTGTGGTCGGTTCTCAGCACTGTGCGGTCGTCCAGCATGGGGTACAGCAGCAGCTGAAAGGCCAGCGGCACGCCCTCGTCGTGGGCCAGCTGGGCCAGCGCGGCGGCCAGACCGGCGCCGGCACTGTCTCCAGCCACGGCAATTTGCGCGGGGTTCAGTCCAAGTGCGGGGGCCTGCGCCGTCAGCCAGGTCAGGGCCGCAAAACAGTCGTTCAGCGGTCCCGGGAACGGGGTCTGCGGAGCCAGGCGGTAGTCCACATTGACCACCAGCAGCCCCAACTCAGTGGCGTAGCGCGCGCACTGGGCGTGGTAGGCCGCCGCCGAGCCGGTGACAAACCCCCCGCCGTGGATGTACAGCAGGGCGGCTGTGGGTGGTCTGCCCTGGCCCGGCCGGTACAGCAACACGGGCACGTCTGGGTCGCCGGAGCGGCCAGGCACCGTCCGGGCCTCGACCTGCACGCCGCTGGGCAGCGGAAAGCGCGTGGGGAGGCGCCGCATGATTGTCACCAGGGGCTGCGTGAACGAGGGGGTCCGGAGCCGCAGCAGCGGCGTTTGGAGCTCTGGGTGCAGGTGCCCGTAGGTGCGGGCCTGCCGACCAGTCAGCCAGAGCCCCAGGGCGGCGGCGGCCCCCCAGCCCAGCCAGCAGCGCCGCTGCCCCGTCTTGACGAGGTTCTTTAGGCGCACGTCAGGACGTGGCAACGGGCTGCGCCGCCGGTCCCAGCGCCACGCGCATGCCGCGCAGTTCGTAGCCTTTGACCACCTCGTTAAAGGTCACCGTGGGCGGCGTCACCAGGCGCAGGTCATTCCAGACCAGCAGGCGGCGCAGGAAGGTGTCGCTTTCCTTGATGGCCAGGAAGGCGCCGGGGCAGCGGTGGTGGCCGTCCCCGAAGGCCAGCACCGGCGCCTGGACCCCGCGCGGCAGCGGCCGGGCCGGGCACAGCTGGTCAGCGTGGTCGCCGGCCACCGCCGGGTCGGCGTTGGTGTCGTAGATGTGCATGGCCACTAGACTGCCCCCCGGAATGTGCTGCCCGGCCACCGTCAGGTCGCCCTGGGTGCGGCGGTACAGCATGGACACCACTGGCTCGGCGCGCAGAATCTCATGCAGGATGGCGTGCCGCTCGGGTTCAGTGCCGTGAACGTAGGCGCGGCGCAGCTCTGGCTCGCGCAGCATGTGCCACGCCGCGACCGTGATGAACTCGCGGGTGGTCACCATGCCGGCGGTGCCGTAGGTCAGGCATTCGGTCAAGATTTCCAGGTCGGTGTAATCCTGCCTCAGCAGGTGGCTGATGAGGTCGTCTTTGGGCTGGCGCCGCCGCGCCTGAATGGCAGGTTTTACGTCCAGCAGGTAAAAAGCCAGCAGCTGCCGCTGGTTCCAGAGGCCCTGGAGGTGGGCCAGCGGCCCGGCAGGCTTGGCCTCTGCCGTCTGGTCCCGGCTGGGCCGCTCGCCCTCCACAAAGGAAGTGACGCGGCGGTCAAGGCCTGGCAGCAGGCTGTCGGTCAGGCCCACCACCTGCGCGGCCACCCGCACGGCCATCGTCAGGCTCAGGTCGTCCACGTTGGCCTGCCCCCTGCGCACCAGTTGCCCCATCAGGTCGTCGGCCAGGGCCGCAATCATGGGCTGATAGGTCGCCACGGCCGCAGGCGTAAAATACCGGGCGGTGTCGCGCCGCATTTCGTGGTGCGGCTGGCCCTCGGTGTACAGCACCGGCTTGTTGCGCATGATGCTGGCGCTCTGCACCTGCTCGGCACCGAAGCCGGCCTGAATCACCTGTTCGCTGCGCAGCACCTCGCGCGCGGCCTGAAAGCCGTGTACCTGATAGACACCCTGGGGGTCAGGCTGCACAGGGGCGCTGGGGCGGGTGGGCAGGTCGGCCTGGCGGGTCAGGCCACCGTGGCCAAAAGGGCACTGGGGTTCAGGAGTGGTCATGGGCGGGCCTCCAGGGGCGTGGCAGCCAGCGTTTCCAGGCTGGCCGTCAGGATGTCGAGGGGAGTGGGCGATAGGGCGTGCAGGGCGGGGGTGGTGACGGTCTCCACGGTGTGCAGGGCGGCCTGCCACAGCGTGCGGCCTGCCGGTGTGGCGCAGAGCCGGTGAGACCGGGCATCGTGAGGCGCCGGGTGCCGGTCAATGGCTTTCCGGCTTTCCAGATGCCGCAGCACGCGGGTGACCTCGTAGCGGGGGACCCGCAGGTGGCTGGCCAGTTCGGCGGGGGTGAGCGGCGCGGCCTGCACGTAGCTCAGGGCGATGAAACTGCGGACGTCCAGCCCGTGCCCCTGCTCCAGCGCCGTCTGAAGGTGGCCGCTCAGGTGCTGCCAGACCGCCCAGTACGCCGCCAGAAACCGCAGCGGCTGTGTGGTCAGGTCCGGGGCAGGCGGGGCCTGAGCAGGAGAGGTGAAGCCAGGACGCATAGTTGCATTCTGCAACTATCTGGAATGAAGTGGCTGAGAAGCAGGCTGTCCCAGGGTTGAGACAAAGCAGGTTGAGGGCGCTGATGACGATGACATGCCGACGGGACAAATCCGCTGAGCTCAATAAAGCAAGTGATACGGACTCCGATAGAATCGAGCAGAGTGCTGGGTGGACTCCGAGCGGACTTGGACAGCGGCGCCGCAGACTTGAAAAGCTCCGCAGGAGAGCGAGCAAGAACGGATGCGGATGGCGCGATATGGAAGCGCTGACGGTGCCTGTCTTTGCGGTGCGGCAATGAAGCGGAATCCGTATGAGAGGACTGCCGAAGTGGCGCCCTCTCGCCGGGGCTTGAGTGGCTCAGGCGTCGGGACCTTGTCTCAAGCAAAGGGAGTCTCAAGCAATAACTGAAAGCCGGTTGGCTGGGCTTGCTCTGAACCTCAGGCAAAACGGCGGAAAGTCGGTGATAACTCCGAGGGGGAGGGCACTGCTCTGGTTCCCCTGCGTACAGGCTGTAGCAGCGACGCCTCTGGTCAGCCGCAGGCACCAGCGCCCAACAACAAAGGCGGCGGGGCTTAGGAACCCGCCGCCTCTTCCTCCTGCTGTCAGTGCCGGAAGTGGCGCGACCCGGTGAACACCATGCTCAGGCCCAGTTCGTTGCAGGCGGCCACGACTTCGGGGTCCCGTTTGGCGCCGCCGGGTTGCAGAATGGCGCTGACCCCTGCGCGGGCCGCCAGGCGCACGACATCGTCGAAGGGGAAGAAGGCTTCGCTGGCCAGCACGGCGCCCTGCGCCCGCTCACCCGCGTTGGCCACAGCGCGCTCGGCGGCCCAGATGCGGCTGACAGCTCCGGCCCCCAGGCCCACAGTCACGCCCCCGCGGGCCAGCACTACGGCGTTGCTGCGGGCCTGCTTGACGGTGGCCCAGGCAAAGCGCAGGTCAAGCCACTCCTGCTCGGTGGGCTGGCGCTCCGTCACCACTTCGGGGCACAGGTCATCCCAGGGGCGGGTGTCACGCTCCTGCACGGCAAAGCCGCCGGTCAGGGGGCGCACGTCCAGCACGCTGACGCCCTGCGCCTGCGCGGCCACCAGCACGCGCAGGTCTGGTTTCTTCTCGGCAAACCAGGCTACGGCTTCGGGCGTGACTTCTGAGGCAATCAGCACTTCCAGAAAGGTGCCGCGCATGGCCTGGGCGGCCTCCAGCGTCACCGGGGCGCTGACGGCCACCACGCCTCCAAACACACTCAGGGTATCAGCGTCGCGGGCGCGTTCCCAGGCCACCTTCACGTCTGGGGCCAGGGCCACGCCGCAGGGGTTGGCGTGCTTGACCGCCACGCATACGGCCGCGTGGTCCGGCACCGCCGCTTCCTGCGCCGCCAGCTCCTGACACAGCGTCCAGGCGGCGTCGGCGTCGGCGTAATTGTTAAAACTCATGGGCTTGCCGCTCAGCACCTGGGCGTCCAGCACGGGGCCGCGCGCCTCGCCCAGTCGGTAGATTGCGCCGGGCTGGTGAGGGTTCTCGCCGTAGCGCACCTGCGCCGCTCGGGTCAGGTTCAGCGTCAGCCGTTCGGGCAGGGCCGTGGGCAGCTCGTCTGCCGCGCCTTCCAGATACGCAGTGATGGCCGCGTCATACTCGCTGGTGTGGCGGTAGGCTTTGGCGGCCAGGCGCTGACGGTCGGCGCTGCTCACCTCATCTTGCAGGGCCAGCGAGTAGTCAGCGGGGTCCACCAGCACCAGCACGCCTGCGTGATTCTTGGCCGCCGAGCGAATCATGGCGGGGCCGCCAATGTCAATGTTCTCAATGACCTCGTCAAACGCGGCCCCGCGCGCCACGGTCTCGCGGAAGGGATAGAGGTTGACGCAGACCAGGTCAATGGTGCCAATGTCGTGCTCGTCCAGCTGGGCCAGGTGAGCCTGCTCGCGCCGGGCCAGAATGCCGCCGTGGATGGCGGGGTGCAGGGTCTTGACGCGGCCGTCCAGCATCTCGGGAAAGCCAGTCACGTCGCTGACCTGCCGCGCCGGCACGCCGGCGTCCACGATGCTGCGGTAGGTGCCGCCGGTGCTCAGAATTTCCCAGCCACGCGCCGCGAGTTGCTGCGCGAACTCGGTGACGCCCGTCTTGTCGCTGACCGAAAGAAGTGCGCGCCGCCTGCCTGTCTGCTTGGCCCCGTCTGTCACTGTGTCCCCCTGTGGCCACTGCCCAGAAAAAAGGCAGGGCATGACCCAGGCGCGCGGTCAGCTGGCGTGTGCTTTCAGGGGCTTCCCCGTGGTCTGTCCACGTTGTGCGCCAGTCGCCCCCACGCCGGTACGGGCCGCAGCATACCGCTGGCCTGGGATCAGGCTGCTCGGCTGGGCTGGACAGTGCAGGCCGCACGGCAGCCAGGAAGGGGGCTATTAGGCGGTGTTCAGGTCAGCTGAGACAGATTTCGTCTGTTCCCTTCAGCCGCAGTGCGGGGACAGGTCATCCCATGTGGCCCTTCTGCCCCCGCCCTTTGCGGCTAGAAGAAGCTCTACACGCAATTGGAACCAGATGCGGCTCAGTTACTGTTGCCGCTGCCGTCGGGTGAGGGAGACAGGAGGGGGCTGGGGGCCGGCTCGGTGCCCAACAAGCGGCGCAGTTCGTCCAGCACGGCGCGTTCGCGGTCATTGACCTGCTCTCCACCAATGCCCAGAAAGCCCCCTTCCTTGGCGGCGTTCGCCACCTCGTCGGCCACTTTCAGGAGCAGGTGGCGGTAGGCGGCAGCGTCTTCTGGGCTGGTCTTGGCACTGACCAGCCACGCGGCCTGCCGCACCCCTTGCAGGCTCTGGTCGCGGGCGTCGTCCATGCTGGTGGCCGGTTCCGGCCGGGCCGTGCGCTCCGGGGCGGGGCCCAGCAGGTCAGCGGCCATCGCCTCCAGCAGTGGCGTGCGGCCCGGCGCGCTCAGGCCAGCGCGCACGGCCTGGGCCAGGGCCCGCCCCTCGGCCAGCAGGCCGGTGATGCCGCTAGGGCTGGCGGCCACCACAGCCGCGCCCGCCCGGCCAGGGCCGTTCATGACCGTGGTCCATTCCTCGGAGCTGAAATTATCCTTGATGCTCATACCTTCAGGGTAAACGTGGGGTCGGCTGAGGCGACTTGCGACTTCATTGACCGATGCCGTCCATGTCAGTGCTTGGTCCTCCTACCCCTGAGGCTGCCTCAGAGCCTCACTCGGTGTGAAGAGATCAGAGTGAAGCAGTCCCTAGCAGGGTCAGGCTGCACCCATGACCCAGACAAACCGCCGACCCTGATGGAGTCGGCGGAAGTGTCAGCCACAGCGCAGAAGTCCTGCCTAGCCTAGCAGGGCGCCGTTTCCGCCCCATGTTCTTGAGGCCCAGGCACCTCCAAGTGCAGCTGCGCCCAGTGGCCAATGGCGTCAATGACGCTTTGCAACTCCAGGCCAGCGGGGGTCAGGCTGTAGACGCTGCGCGCCAGCTTGCCGTGGCTGTCCTCGGTGCGCTTGTCAATCAGGCTCAGCTGTTCCAGGTGTTCCAGGCGCTGCGTCAGGGTTGCGCTGTTGCAGCCGCCAACGGCGCGGGCCAGTTCGTTAAACCCCTTTTCCCCGCTCAGCAGGGCGCGCACGATATGCAGCACCCATTTTTCCTGCAACACCCCGATGGCCCGGTAAATCGGGCAAAAACCAGTGTGTTCCGTGCTCATGCCTAAAGTTTACACGCCAGCACTGACTGAATCATGACGGAAGACACACCGCTTGACTTTTCAAAGCACTCGGAATAACCTCCTGCCTATGACTGCAACCGCCACCAGAGCCCTGAGCGTCCAAGAAGCCATCGAGACCCGCCGCAGCATCCGCAAGTACGTGCAAGAGCCCCTGAACCAGGACGACCTGCGCGAAATCCTGCGCCTCGCCAGCCTGGCCCCCAGCGCCTGGAACGCCCAGACCTGGCGCTTTGCCGTGGTGCAGAACCCCGAACTCCAGGCCAAGCTGCAAGACGCCGCCTACGGCCAGGGCCAGGTCACGAACGCGCCCGCCGTCATCGTGGTCTACAGCGACATGGAAGACACCCTGAACACCGTGGAAGACACCGCTCACCCCGGCATGGGTGAGCAGGGCCGCACCGGCCAGCGCGCCACCTTTGACAACGTGTTCGGCAGCCAGCCCGTCGCGCAGCGCGGCGCCTGGGGCCTGAGCCAGGCCAACATCGCCTTTGGCTTCCTGATGCTGGCCGCCCGCAGCCTGGGCTACGACACCGTGCCCATGCTGGGCTTCCAGCCCGACAAGGTCAAAGAAATCCTGGGCCTGCCCGAGCACGTTCAGTTTGCCGGCCTGCTGCCCCTGGGCAAGCGCGCCGAAGACGGCTTCCCCCACCACCGCCACAGCGTCGAGCGCATCACCAAGTTCTACTAACCCCACACGGGAGGTCCGGGCCCACGCTCGTGGGCGCCTCCCAGCCAGTGACAGCTCGTTCCCACCTGTGGGGGCGGGTTTTGCTGTTTGCTGTCTCCATGAGTCATGCCATTACGGTACAGGTCTACGGCGGCCCCGAAGTCCTGACCTGGCAGGGAGCGCCCGTTGCCGCAGCCGGGCCCAGGGCAGGTGCGGGTGCGTGTTGAGGCCACGGGCGTCAATTACGCCGATGTTCTGGCCCGCCGGGGCGGGTATGGGCCAGGTGGACGGCTCCCCTTTGTGCCAGGGCTTGACGCGGCTGGGGTGGTGGACGCCCTGGGTGAAGACGTCACGGGCCTGGCGGTGGGGCAGCGGGTGGCGTGCTTCACCATTGGCGGCAGCTACGCCACCGAGGTGCTGGCCCCGGCCACCTTCTGTTTGCCTCTGGCTGATGAAGGGCTGCCGAGCAGGGCGCGGCACTGGTGGCCCTTTCGACCGCTGACGGGGTCTTGCAGGCTGCCGACCTTCAGCCCAGCGAAACGGTGTTGATTCACGCGGCGGGGGGAGGGGTCGGTCACCTGGCGGTGCAACTGGCCCTGGGCCGGGGCGCGCAGGTGCTGGCGGTGGTGGGCGACGAGGGCCGCGCCGAGTTCGTGCGGGGACTGGGGGCAGGGGTGGTAATTCACCGCCACAGTCAAGACTTCGCCGCCGAGGTGCTGGCCCATACCGAGGGACGCGGCGCCGACGTGATTCTGGATTCCATCGGGGGCGACACCGCCGAGCGGGGCCTGACCTGCCTGGCCCGGTTTGGCCGCCTGGTGACGTTCGGACACGCGGGCGGTCGCCCTGGCCTGCTGCCCACCGCGCCACTGCACCGCGAAGGCCGCTCTGTTATCGGGTACTCAAACGGCACCCTGCGCCAGCACCGCTCTGACCAGGCCCGCCGCGTGGCCCAGGCGGCGCTGGACACCCTGGCGCGGGGCGAGGTGCGCGTTCACAGCGGCCTGCGGTTACCACTGGCCCAGGCCGCCGAGGCCCACCGGCAAGCCGAGGCCGGCGGCGTGAGCGGCCGTATAACGCTGCTGGCCTGAGTGAAGTCTTGCGTGCGATTGAGGCTTTTCCTGGGTCGCAAGTGGACAGGTGGACAGCCAGAGCGGCTCGGACGAACGAAGAGCCGTTACAGTCAGCAGCCAGCTTGGAAGAGACGGGTTTGCTTCTTGCCTCAGGGGTCAACGAAATAACCACTCAAGGCGTAGACGGCCACCCCCGGCCAGCGCTTGAGCCGTCCTTGAGCTTTGGCGGGCTCCGGCGCCTGTCCACCTATGCTGGCAAGATGACCCTCAGACATCCTGTGCGGAGCCTGCTGGTGGGCGCCGTTGCTGGCCTGATCGGCGCGGCTGTGAAAGCCAAGGTTGAGCCCGCCCTGCAAACGCTGGCCGAACAGGCTTTTCCGCCCACACCCGCCGAGAAAAAGATGGTGGGCGCTGATCCTACCGGACGCCAGGACCACATGCCGCCCGCCGAAATGGTGGAGGCTCTGGGCGAGCAGCTGACGGGCAAGACCCCGACTAAAGAAGAAAAGTTAGAGGGCCAACAGGTGATTCACTACGCGATGGGCGCGGCGCTGGGGGCCACCTACAGCGCCCTGGCGGCGGCCCAGCCTGCCGTGACGCGCGGCCTGGGCGTGCCGGCTGGGGCAGTGATGTACGCCATGACCCACGCCAGCGCTGTGCCAGCCACCGGATTTCAGGCCTGGCCCTGGCAGCTGCCCCGCTCGGCGGTGGTCTGGGAGGCCGCGTCGCATCTGGTGTTCAGCCTGACCACCGAACTGGTTCGCCGCTCGCTCGAAGCGGCGCTGGACCGGCTGGACTGACGGGGAAGCGTTGAGACGTCTTGAGTGCAGTGCTGTCGGCCGTCACGTTCAGGGCAGCAGCGGGCATGTCTGATACGGATTCCGATTGAATTGAGCAGCGTGCTTGATGAAATCCGAGCTGTCTTGGAAAGCTGCATAGCAAAGCGCGAGGGAAAAGCGGCAGATTGCGCGATCTGGAGGCGCAGACGGTAACTTCTCAGCTCTGCCTTCATGAAGAGGAGTCCGGATAAGGCTCCAGCAGGACTGGAGCGATAGGGACTCAGGCTGACTGTTCTAAGCTTTGCAGGCGAGCCCTTGCAGCGCAGGTCAGCCGCCAGAGGGCGCGTCACCCGCTTAAAGGGCAGCAGAGGTGACGCCCTTTCCCTTCTTGAGGGGAACTTCTGGCATGCCTTCAATCACTCGGGTGACAGCCCACCTCCGTTTCTTTGGCCGGCATTGTTGAAGAGCCCTTCTGTTTGCTGCGCCGCTGATTCATGACTTATCCGGGGTCCAGGTGCCCACTGGCAGTCACATCAAGTTCCTTAACCGTGCTGCTCTCCACCTGCCAGCGACGGGTCGCCACACGGCGGGTCAGCGCCCGGTCATGGGTGGCCAGCAGCACGGTGCCGGGATAGTCGGCCAGCAGGCCTTCCAGCGCTTCAATGGCGCGCACGTCCAGATGGTTGGTGGGTTCGTCCAGCACCAGCACCTGGGCCCTCGTGACCCTCAGGCGCGCGAGGCTCAGGCGCGTGCGTTGCCCGCCGGACAGCGTGGACAGCGGAAACTGCGGGCCACCAGGGACCTGCAGCCCGGCCGCGACCTCATGCAGCTGATGAGGGGTCAGGGCCGGATTGGCCGCCAGCAGGGCGTCTCCTACTGTGGCCAGCCCGTACAATTCCTCGCCGCCTTGCCCGGCCACATACAGGGTCAGGCCCTGGCCCCAGCGCACTGTTCCACTGTGGGGAAGCTCGCCCAGCAGGGCGCGCAGCAGGGTGCTTTTGCCGCCGCCGTTGGGGCCGGTCAGGACCACGCGGTCACCCCGGCGGACATGCAGGGCCACGCCCGACAGCACTTCGTGGTCGCTGCGCGCCACGCTCAGGTGCTGTGCGGTCAGCACCTCGGCCGGGCCGGGAGGAGCGGGGGGCAAGTCCAGGCGCACGGCCCGGTGGTCGGCGTAAGGCTTGTCGACGGCGGCGTCCTCCAGGCGGTCCAGTTGCCGCTCCAGCGCCCGCGAGCGGCCTGCCAGGGTCTTAGACACTTGGGACGCCTTGTTCTTGGCCGCAATCAGGGGCACGTTGCCCGCCCGGCGCAGGTTGAAGTGCCCGGCACTCTCGCCCGCCGAGCGCAGCCGTCCCTGTTCCTGGCGCAGCGCGGTCCGCTTGCGCTGGTAGGCGGCGTAGTCGCGCGCCTGGGCTTCACGCAAGGTGGCTTTCAGAGTCATCGCCTCGCTGTAGCCGCCGGGATACTCATGCAGTTCGCCGCGTTCCAGTTCGGCGGTGCGGGTCGCCACGGCGTCCAGAAAGGCGCGGTCATGGCTGGCCAGCACAAACGCCGCCCCGGACGCCCGGAGCCAGCCTTCCAGCCAGGCGGCGCCGTCCGCGTCGAGGTGGTTGGTGGGTTCGTCCAGCAGATAGACCTCGGCGGGGTCCAGCAGCAGCCGCGCCAGCAGGGCCCGCCGGGTCTGGCCCCCCGAGAGCTGGGTGGCCCGCGCCGCCCCGTCCAGGTTCAGGCCAGCGAGCACCGCCCCGGCCCGCGCTTCAAAGTCGTAGCCGCCGCACAGGCGGTAGTGTTCCTCGGCCTCGGCGAAAGCCTGAAAGGCTTCATCCGTTCCGGTGCCCAGATCCGCCGAAGCGTGCTCGAAGGCGGCGCGCGCCTGCCGCAGGGCGGTGGGGGTGACGGCGTCCAGCACGGTGCCTTCTGCAGGGGTTTCATCCTGAGCCAGCAGCGCCACGCGGCCAGTGCGCGTCACTGTGCCTGCGTCGGGCGCGTCCAGGCCGGCCAGCAGCCGCAGCAGCGTGCTCTTGCCACTGCCATTTTCTCCAATTAAGGCCAGGCAGTCGCCTGCGCCCACGTCAAGCGTAACGTCCTCAAAAATCGTGCGGTCGGCGTACACACGCGCCGCTCCGGTAACTCTTAACATGCTTGTCTCCCTGCCAGAACAGGCCAGCCCGCGCAGGGCGGGCGGCAACGTGAACCGTGAATGCAGGGGTTACAGACGCAAGGGCAGGGCAGTCCTTTGAGTGGGCGGTGGGCCAAGCCTCTGCCACCAGTTTCCAGGGGAACAGGTCAGAGTGCTGCGCCCAGGATACCGGTCGGCCGGGCGGGGCCGAATGCGCCAGTCTGCCTAGCGGCAGGTGTGGTGAGACGGATTCCGTCTGCTTTGTTAATAAGCCGGAGCAGCACTGGATGGCCAACTCCTCGCCTGGAACCCGTTTCACTGTCTCTCACTCCGGCCGGAGTGAATCGTTTGCGCAGAACGGTTCACTCGGAGTTCCTCTTGTACAGCTTCCGAATGAATCGAGCAGAAGGCCGGGTGGAATCCGAGCAGACTTGAAAAGCGGCGCAGGAGAGCGGGAAGGAAAAGCTATAGATTTCGCGGTATGGAGGCGCAGACAGTGCCTTTCTAGCTGTGCCTTAAATAAGCGCAGTCCCTCTTACTCGCGGCGCCTGAGGAGCAGGGCCAGCAGAAAGACCGCCGTATTCACCAGCACGATGGTGGCGCCCGGCGCCGTATCAAGGCTGTAACTCAGGTACAGGCCGGTGACGCCGCCCAGGGTGCCCAGCAGCGCCGCCAGGGCAATCATGGTCTTGAAACTGCGCGAAAGCAGCCGCGCGGCGGCGCTGGACGTGATCAGCAAGCTGACACTTAGAGTGGTGCCCACCAGCTGCACCGTCAGCACCACCACCAGACCAATCACAATCAGCAGCAGGCTGTCCAGGCGGCGCACCGGCAGGCCCACCGCGCGCGCCTCGGTGGGGTCGAACGAGGCCAGCAGCAACTCCTTTTGCAGCGCCAGCAGCAGCCCACCCACCACCACGGTTACGGCCAGCGCACCCCACAGGTCGGCAGGGGTGACGCCCAGGGGGTTGCCAATCAGAAAGTTGCTGAGGTCGGTGGTAAAGGTGGGCGCGCGCGACAGCAGCACGATGCCCAGCGCAAACATGCCAACAAAGACAATCCCAATGGCGCTGTCCTGCTTCAGGCGGCTGCGCTGGCTGACGGCCCCGATGCCCAGCGCGGTCAGGACCGCCGCCGCCAGCGCGCCCAGCAGCAGGTTGCCTTTCAGCAGAAAGGCCGCCACGATGCCCGGCAACACCGCGTGGCTCATGGCGTCCCCGATGTAACTCAGGCCGCGCAGCACCACCCAGGCGCCCACCAGCGCACACAGTACGCTGACCAGCGCGACCGCCAGCAGCGCGCGCACGAAAAAGCCGAATTGAAGAGGGTCGGTGAGCCAGTCCATCAAGAGGAAGTGGGGCGTGGGGCGTGGGGAGTGGGGAAAGATAGGAGGGACAGAGAAAGACGGGTGGTTGCTCTCTGGGCGGCCGAGCGGTGTCCATCAACTCTCAACGTTCTTCCATCAGCGGCCTTACGCATGGGTATGGCCCAAGTGACTGGTGCTGAAGGTGGCCTCGATGTTCTGGGGCGTGTAGACCTGCTCGGGGGTGCCGTCGGCAATGATGCGGCGGTTGACCAGCACGAGGTGGTCGCACCAGCGCCGCGCCTGTTCGAGGTCGTGGGTGACCATGACCACCGCGCGCCCCTTGTCGGCCTGGGCGCGCAGCAGTGCCATCAACTGCTCCTGGGTGGTCGCGTCCACGCCGGTCAGGGGCTCGTCCAGCAGCAGCAGGTGGCCCTGGCGGGCCAGCATCCGGGCCAGCAGCACCCGCTGGCGCTGCCCGCCCGAGAGCGCGCCGATATGGCGCCCACGCAGGTCGTACACTCCGGTTTCCTTCAGCGCCGCTTTGACCAGTTGCCGGTCCTTGCGCCCCGGCCAGCGCAGCCAGCCCAGGCGGCCGGTGCGGCCCATCATGGCCACGTCCCAGACGGTCACCGGGAAAGCCCAGTCCAGGGTCTGCTGCTGCGGCACATACGAGATGCACCCGCGCGCCGTGTGGCCGGGGTCAAAGCGCACCGCGCCGGTCGTGTCGGGCAGCAGGCCCACCAGGGTCTTCAGCAGCGTGCTTTTGCCGGCGCCGTTGGGGCCAATGACAGCGCTGAAGCTCCTGGCTTCAAAGCGCACGCTGGCGTTTTGCAGGGCCACCTGCGGCCCATACGTGACAGTGAGATTCTCAACGCCCAGCATCGGCAGAGCATACCCCTTCGGAAAAGAAATGCGGAAAAAGGCGTCCCTACGTCGGGCGGGAACGCCGCTTAAAGATGGTGACGCTTAGCCACCCTTCAAGGCCCGCACCATCGTGTCTACGTTGGCGCGCAGGGCCTTCAGAAAGGTGTCGCCAGAACTGCCTTTGGGCCCCAGCGCGTCGGTGTAGAGGGGCGGGGCCACCCGCGCGCCGGTTTCGCGGGCGAGCGTCTGCGCCAGGCGGGCATTCACGGTGTTCTCGGTAAAAATGACGTGCGCCCCGGCTTTTTTCATGGTCTGGGCCAGCGTGGCCAGTTCGCGGGCGCCAGGTTCGCGCTCGGTGCCCACGCCGGGAATCACGGCTCCTACGACCTTCAAGCCATAGCGCTCGGCCAGGTAATGCAGGCTGTCGTGGTTGGTCACCAGGACGCGCCGGGCCAGAGGCACGCCGGCAAACTGCTGTCTGGCGTAGGCATCGGCGGCAGCCAGCGCCTTCAGGTAGGCGGCGGCGTTGTTGGCGTAGGTGGCCTTGCCCGCCGGGTCCAGGGCGCCCAGGGCCGCCTGGATATTTTTGATGTACCCCGCGGCCAGCGCAGCGTCCCACCAGGCATGGGGGTCCAGGGCGCCGTGGTCGTCCTCATGGCTGTGCCCGGCCTCCGCCCCGTGTTCCGCCAGGTGCAGCTTGAGGCCAGCCGTCAGAACCTTGACCGGCACCTTCGGGGCGCTGGAGCGGAGCTTGGGCAGCCAGGGCTCCAGTCCGGCGCCGTTGGCAAACAGCACCCGGCTCTGGACCAGGCCACGCACGACGGCCGTGCCCGGCTGGAAGGTATGGGTGTCGCCGCCAGCAGGCACCACGACATTGACACTCACGCGCTGGCCCCCCACGGCCCGCACAAAATCACCCAGGATGGTGGTCGTGGCGCTGACCTGCAGGGGAGCGGCGTAGGCGGCGCCCCCCAGCAGGGCCCCCAGCGCCAGCGCAGTCCGCTTCATGCGAGTTCGATACCCTTGAAGGGGCCACGGCTCAGGGTGCGCAGGGCGTTGGCGCTGAGCCAGACCGTCTTGACCACCCCGTTTTCGCGGATGGCTTTCTTGTGCAGGTTGGCCCTCTGGGTGCGCTTGGTGATGCCAGTGACCTTGCGGCCCACCCCGCCCTTGGCGCGGGCCTTGCCCCGGCGGGTGACGCTGTTGACCACCAGATTTTTCTTGCCTGTCAGGTAACATTCACGGCTCATACGGTTCTCCTTCTCGCACGCGGGCGGGGGGTGGTGCCCCTGTGGGGTCACGCCCAGTGGACTGTGGGGCTTCTGGCAGCCGGTGTGAGGTGCCTTCAACCGGGGCGGTGCACGGCGCTCATCTCTCAGCGCCTCATCGCAACAACGATAATGATATTCTATTCTCAGTAATATGGCAAGATTTCATGTCGTGCGTGGGTGCCCACTGGCCGCCCAGTTCTGGTTTCTGGGGGTGGACGCCCGGCAGGGGGACCTGAGCCTGCGGGGCTTTCGGAAGGCGCCGGCGGCGCAGGGCAGCAGTCTCTACACGCTGGACCGTCTGTCGCTGCACAGCGCGGGCCTGACGCTGCTCACTCCCTCTGGGCCGCTGCATTTTGGCCGCCGCACACAGACCTTCACGCTGGGCGACACGCCTGTGCCGCTGGCGCTGGGCCGCTGGCAGGTGCGCGCGGCCCTTCAGGCCCACGAGCAGTGGGTGCAAGGCCGTTACGGGCCGGCTTACCGGGCTTCGTTGGTCGAAACCTTGCGGCCACCGCGTCCGGTCCGCGCGGCGCTGCCGGCCTGGCGCGAGTGGCAGCGGCTAGGGTCAGGCTGACGCCAGGGAGCATCTCTGGCTTTTCATTGCTGCCGGGCGAAGGAGGTGGACCTCACTCAGTCGCGGCGCCTCAGTGCAGGTTCAGTGGCGTTCCGAGGGGTACGCCTTCTCTACAGGTGTACTCGGCCGGCTGGCCGTGACGGCCGCGCTTGTCTCAGGCTGTGCCTGTTCGCTTCAGCGCACATCCTTGAGGGCTTCGCGGGCGGCCTCGGCGTCTCTGGCAATCTGGGCCTTGAGTTCGTCCAGACCGGCAAACTTCTGCTCGCCGCGCAGCCTCGTGAAGAACTTGACCTGCAGTTCCTCGCCGTACAGGTTGCCCCCGAAATCGAACAGATGCACCTCAAAGCGCCGGGTGCGGCCCTCCACGGTGGGCCGGAAGCCCACGTTGGCCACGCCGTGCCAGCGGCCGTGGTCGCCCTGCACCACCACGGCAAACACGCCCAGCGGCAGCGCCTTGCCGTCGGGCACCTGAAGGTTTGCGGTGGGCCAGCCCAGGGTGCGGCCCAGGCGGTCCCCCTGCACCACCACCCCCTGCGCGTCGTAGTGGCGGCCCAGCAGGCGGCGGGCGCCGTCCACATCGCCGGCGCGCAGGTATTCGCGCACCCGCGTGCTTTTGATGTCCTCGCCGCCCAGGCCGTGAATGGGCACCACCACGACCTCGGGGGCCACGGTTTTCAGGTCCTCTACGCCGCCCGCCCGGCCCCGGCCAAAGTGAAAGTCCTCGCCCACCACAATCGCCTGCGGGCGCAGGGTGCGCAGGTCATCTAAAAAGGCGTCTTTGGGCCGCGCGGCAAATTCGGGGGTAAAGGCCGCCGCAATCGTCTCGTCTACCCCGTAGCGCGCCAGCAGATCGAGCTTCTCGGGGAGGGTGGACAGAAACTCGACGCCCTGCGTCAGCACGCGCGTGGGCGGGTCAAAGGTGTACACCACGCTGGGGACGCGGTGTTCGCGCGCCTTGGCCTTGAGCTGGGCAATCAGGGCCTGGTGCCCCAGGTGCATCCCGTCAAACGAGCCGATGGCGACGGCGGTGGCCGTGTTCGGTCGCTGGGCCGGGGAAACGTAGGTTTTCACGCGCGCTCCGCCAGGCGCTGCAGGGCAAACAGCGCCGCCGTGACGGTGGACGCGCTGCCAGCCACCGAGCCGTCCCGCAGGCCGGCCAGCACCTGCGCGGGCGGCTGCCACACCACCTCCAGACCTTCCTCGTCCTCGTCGTGGGGCAGTTTGCTGGGGCGCAGGTTGGTGGCTTCAAAGACGTGCAGCGCCTCGTCGCAGAAGCCGGGGCTGCTGTAAAAGTGCGTCAGCAGGGTCATGTCGCCGTCCAGCCCGGCCTCCTCCTGAAGTTCCCGCCGGGCGGCTGCTTCGGGGGTTTCGCCGCCGTCTATCAGGCCGGCCGGCGCCTCCAGGGTGACCCGGCCCACCGCCCGGCGCTGCTGGCGCACCAGCAGCATCTCTCCGTGCTCGTTCAGGGCCAGCACCGCCACGGCGTCGTCGTGGCGCACCACCTCCCACTTGCCGTCCAGCACCTCCAGCCGCACGATATGGCCGTCGTAGATCACCCGCGTGTCGCTGCTCATCTTGCGGCAACTGTAATGCACGGCCCGCCGGACCGGGCAGCGCCCTACACTGCGGGCATGGTCACCCGAGCGGAGCTGGAGGCGCGCGAGGCCGCTGCGCTGGCCCCCTACGCCACCCTTAGCCGCACCGCCACGCGCGAACACCCCGAGCGTGAAAGCGAGACCCGCACCGCCTTTCAGAAAGACCGTGACCGGGTGCTGCACACCACGGCCTTCCGCCGCCTGGAGGCCAAGACGCAGGTGTTTCTTTCGGCGGCGGGCGACCACTACCGCACCCGCCTGACCCATACGTTAGAGGTCAGTCAGGTGGCCCGCAGCGTGGCCCTGACGCTGGGCCTCAACGAGACCCTGGCCGAGACCATCGCTCTGACGCACGATCTGGGGCATCCTCCCTTTGGGCATGCGGGCGAGCGCGTCCTCAATACTCTGATGGCCGGGCAGGGCGGCTTTAACCACAACACTCAGGCCCGGCGCATTGTCACCGAACTGGAGCGGCCCAAGGGCGAATACGCCGGTCTGAACCTGACCCATGACACCCTGGACGGCCTGAACAAGCACGACCGCGCGGGCCTGAGCTGCCCCAGCCTGGAGGCGCAACTGGTGGACGCCGCCGACGCCCTGGCCTACACCGCGCATGACCTGGATGACGGCCTGCGCAGCGGCCTGCTGACCCACGCGGGCTTGCGCGAGCTGCCGCTGTGGCACGACCTGACGGCGGGCGCGGGGATAGAGGGCGATACCCTGACCGAGCAGGGGCGCCGGACCCTGCACCGCCGCCTGCTGGGGACCCTCATCCGTGACCTGACCCAGGCCAGCCACGCGGCCATTGTGGCCAGTGGCGTGGACAGCCCAGGGGCCGTGCGCGCGCATGCCACGCCGCTTATCACCTACAGTCCCCAGATGCGCGGGTGCCTGCGCGAAACAGGCGCTTACCTGCGCGAGAATCTGTACCGCCACTGGCGCGTGGAGATGCAGGTGGAGCAGGCCACCCGCACCCTGACCACCCTGTTTGAAGCCCTGATGGGCCGCCCCAGCATGCTGCCCCCCAGCTTCCGCGCCCGTGCAGAGCAGGGCCTGCCGCGCGCCGTCTGCGACTACCTGGCGGGCATGACCGACCGCTACGCGCTGGACGTTCACGCCAACCTGACCCCGCCGGTCGGCACGCCGGGGCTGTGGCTGCGCTAAAGAGGCGGGGGCGCAGGCGTTGACAGCCCCCGGCGGCCCTGGTACATTTATGCCCGCCTGCCCGGTAAGGGTGAGCGAACAACAAGGTGCGCGGGTGTAGCTCAGCTGGTTAGAGCGCACGCCTGATAAGCGTGAGGTCCCCAGTTCAAGTCTGGGCATCCGCACCAAAGAGCCCCGCCACGCGCGGGGTTTTTCGTTGCCTCTCTTCCTCTGACGGTTCAATTCTTGAGCCTTGCCGGCTGGACGACACTTACCCTCCTGGAGCTTCTGCGCGTAGCATCCAGCGCATGACCTTGCCCGTTTTGGCTGACCTGCGCTCGGATACTGTCACTACGCCTACGCCCGCTATGCGCGAGGCGATGGCCCAGGCCCCGGTGGGCGACGATGTCTACGGTGAAGACCCTACGGTGAATGCTCTACAGGCCGAGGTCGCGCGCTTGACTGGGCACGAGGCCGGTCTCTTTATGCCGTCGGGCACCATGACCAATCAGGTGGCTATCGCCCTGCACACCCGCCGGGGCGAGGAAGTCATCTGCGCCGAAGGCTCGCACATCTATGAGTGGGAACTGGGCATGATGGCCACCTTCAGCGGCGTGGTGCCGCGCTTTGTGCCCGCGCCGCTGGGGGTGCCGGCGCCAGAGGATGTGCGCGCGGCCGTGCGGCGTAGTGTTCACCAGTCACCCAGTGGCGTGATCGTGCTGGAAAACACCCACAACAAGGCCGGGGGCACCATCATCCCGCCAGAGGTGGTGCATCAGATTCGCGCAGTGGCCACCGAAGAGGGGTTGCCTTTCCATCTGGACGGCGCGCGCGTCTACAACGCAGCGGTGGCTTTGGGCGTAGAGCTGCACGAGATTACGGGCATGTTCGACACCGTCAGCGTGTGCCTCAGCAAAGGTTTGGGCGCCCCGGTGGGCAGCGTGCTGACCGGCTCGGCCGCCGCCATGAAACAGGCGCACCGCTATCGCAAGATGATGGGCGGCGGCATGCGGCAGGCGGGGGTGCTGGCCGCCGCCGCACTGGTGGCCCTGCGCGAAGGCCCGGCCCGGCTGGCCGAGGACCACCGCCGCGCCCGCGTGCTGGCCGAAGCCCTGGTGAATGCCGGATTTGAGGTGAACCTGGCAGCCGTGCAGACGAACATCGTGTACGCCACCGTGCCGGACGCGGCGGGCCGTGCAGCCGCCTGGGCCGAACGCGGTGTGCTGGCTAACGCCCTGGGGCCAGAGTCCGTGCGCTTCGTGTTGCACCACCAGATTGACGATGAAGCCCTGGACCGCGCGCTTGAGGTGCTGACGGCCTAGGCGGGCATTCGGGCCAAGGTAGAGGTCCCCGGAGGCCTCCTCATGGAGCAGGCTCCTCGTCCGACCAGATGAGGACCCAGGCTTGCGGGACGCCGAGGTTTTCGAGCGCTCCAAGGCGGTGGTTGCCGTCACGAACTGACAGAACGGTCCCGCGCCGCTGCACCATCAGGGGCGCGAGCCGGGCGCCTGCCTGAACGGCCTGGGCCAGTGCGGTCACCCGCGCCGACCACCGCTCGGCAGGCTCGGGATATTCCATCTCGGGTTCGAGTCCACAGGCCCGCTGAAGAGTCTGAGGAGGCACCCGCTGCGGCGCCTCCCAGCGGCGCGGGGCCAGTTGCAGACCATCGGCCAGCGCCACATTGCCGCCGGGCTGCCGCAGCCAAGTGTCCACCCACGCGCCGACCTCGTGCGGCTGAAGACGGGGCACCTCGAAGACTTCATGGGGCGGCATGGCGGGGACCAGTGTGGCGTCCAGGGTCAGAAAAAGTCCACCCCAGGCGTTGCCTCAGGATGGACCATTGCGCAAACTGGCGTCAGCCCAGGTCGGCCAGCACTTCGCCTAAGTCCTTTTTCACGCAGGTAAACATCGGCGTGTCTTGCAAGGTATACATGCTCGCTTCGGTGTAGCGCAGGCGGTGAACGAGGTCCACGAATTCCTGCGGGTGGTCGGAGTCAAAGCTCACCACGAATTCCTGGTCGTCAATGCCGTAGGAATAGCTGGTGTTGATCCGCACGCCCTTGAAGGGGCCGCTGGCGAAAATATGCTCGTCCATCATGCCCTGGCGGCTGTGCGGCGTCAGGTCGTACCAGGCGCGCGTCTTGACAAACGGGTAGATAAACAGGAATTTGCCCTGCCCCGGCAGAATTTCCAGGCCGTGTCCACTGCCTTCGACGCGGTTGACGTATTGGCTGCGCTTGTTCATGGACACGAAGTTGTAGGGCTGGGTCAGGTAGCCCATCAGGCGGGTGCGGTTGAGGCGGCCCTGGGCTTCCTGAAACTCGCGCACGTCAAAGGCGATGCGCCACAGCATGAAGTCCACGTCGCCGCGCACCCCCACCAGCGAGTAGGGGCGCTGAATCAGGCCCTTCTCGGCGGGGGCGTCTTCTACCCAGCCCTGGGCGGCGGCCAGAAACTCGGCCCGGATCTCTTCGCGCTCGCTCTGGGGCAGGCGGCGGAAGGCGGGGTCCAGCTTGAAAAAGGCGTAGTTCAGAAACTGCCGCTGGGCGCGGTCCGGTTCTCTCTGGGTTACCTGACCGCTGGGGTCCAGGTCCACCATCATTTTCGGGCGACCACCGGGGGCGCCAGCCGGACGCCCACCCGCTGCGGGCGGTGCCCCCTCGGGGCGCTGGCCTTCTGACCGCTCGCCGTTCACAGGGTCCCCACTCACTGGGCCACCACCTGACCGCGCAGGTCGTGGGTCAGGCCAAAGTTGGCGCGGTACAGGGACTGAATAGCGTCAAATTCCTCATCGGTCAGGGGCGCGGCGTCGAAGGTGGAGGCGTACTCGCGTAGGCCGTCCGAGGAGTATATGTTGGGCAGTGCGCTCGCCATCGCCGGGGAACGCAGCGCAAATTGCAGCGCCAACTGGCCGATGGTGCGGCCTTTACCTTCAATTACA
Organism: Deinococcus betulae; assembly: GCF_020166395.1. NCBI lineage: Bacteria > Thermotogati > Deinococcota > Deinococci > Deinococcales > Deinococcaceae > Deinococcus > Deinococcus betulae. The sequence continues at coordinate 21,429 of NZ_JAIQXU010000044.1, forward strand.
GCGTCCTGAAGCTGCTCGACTTTCTTCAGGCCGTCTTCCATCCAGGCTTTGCGGCGGGCATTGGTGGTCATGCGCCAGTTGCGGTGGTCGCCAGGCTCAAACTCGGTGTCCAGGCTCATGTAGCCTTCCAGCAGGCCCGAAGCGTGCGGCACGCGGGCTATCATGCCCACGCCGACTTCCTCGGCCACCGGCAGAATCTGTCCCCCCAGCAGCTGCTCCAGCAGGTTGTAAATAATCTGGGTGGGTGCGCGGCGGTCCCGCACGCTGGCAATCCCTTCTTCAATCTGGCGCTCGTTCAGGGCCGGGCCTAGGGCGGTGCCGTAAGCCCGGATCAGCCCTTCGGCTTTGGCTTTATCCAGCTCGGCCCACAGATCGTCTGCCAGCGCCGTTCCGGGTGCAATGGCGTCCATACGGGGGTTATGCAGCTGATAATAGTCAATGCGGTCGGTGCCCAGGCGCTTGAGGCTGCCTTCCAGGGCGCGGCGCAGATGCTGGGGGGACCAGTCGTGCGGGCGCTCCTGCTGGCCGGCCCGTTCCGGGTGGTTGTAGATGTCGTAACCGAACTTCGTGCCAATCACGATCTGGTCGCGCACATCAGCCAGGGCTTCGCGCTGCAACTCTTCGGCGCGGCCCGAGGCGTAGGTGTCGGCGTTGTCAAAAAAGGTCACGCCCAGGTCGAAGGCTTCTCGCAGCAGCGCCTTGCCCATGCCTTCGTCCTTGACGCCCCACCAAGTCGTGCCCACGGTCCACACCCCGAACCCCACCGCACTGACGGTCAGGTCGGTGCCCAGCAACTTGCGGTATTCCATGCGCGCACTATCTCACTGCCTGGCGGGGATGGTTGCCCCCGAACGACCGGTCAGGCAGGGGTAGGGACAGGGAAGAGGAGGTGGGTGGTCGGCAGGGCAACGGTGAGGAGCGGGCGACCTGTTTCGAGAGCTGGGTGCAGGGCTGCCCCTTGAATCACGCGGAGCCGGGCAGGTCGCACACGCCCGGTCATGTCCACCTGGGTCAGCCACCAGCCGGCCTGACCGTCCAGGCGCAGCTGGGCCAGCGTGCGCCAGGGGGCCGGCACGAGGCCAGTGGAGACCGGCAGCGCCAGCCCGAACTGCTGAAAGGCCAGGTGGGTCAGTAGCTTTCCATCCTCCCAGACGCGCACCTGGCCGTGGTTCTGGCTGCCCTGCCACTCGAAACGCGCCAGCGTCTTGGGAATGCCCCAGTTGGCCCGGCCCCAGGTCACGCTCTGCGGCGTACCAACGGCAATGCGCGTCACCTGCGGGCGCGGTCCAGCGGGGCTGGGGGCGCCCAGCGTCACCCACATCACCTCGTCGTAGGGCCCCACTGGCGAGGCCGCGTAGCGCAGCAGCAGGAGGGCGCCGGGGTCTGGGCGGCCATAGACGGTCACCAGGGCCTGACCACGCAGCCGCCAGGGTGGGGGAGACATGCGCCCACCGTATAGCCTGGGGCGATGCTCAAGCACGTTTCGTTTCTGACCCGCGACCTGGCGGCCACGCTGGCGTTTTATGTTCACCTGGGCGGCACCGTGGAGAAGCAGTTGACCACGCCCGAGGGCTACGGCCGCGCGGTGGTGCGTCTGGGTGAGGGCCGCCTCCAATTCTTTGAGGTGACAGGGGAGGGGCCAGCGCCGCATCCTCACTGGGCTGAGCACATTGCTCTGCATGTCGTCGGCCTCAATGAACTGCTGTCTGGGCTGCGGGCGCAGGGCGTCACTGTCACCCGCGACCTACAATCCAGCCCCAGTGGCCGTGACATGGCTTTCGTGCTGGACCCGGACGGGCGGCAGGTGGAATTGCTGGAAGCGTCCGGGGAGTAGTAAAGGCTGGTCTGACAGCGGTCTCCAGGACAAGTGAAGCTCTTGGCCCTCCGCTGTTTTGGAGCGACTGCTGAAGAGAACGGCCTCCGTGGTCTTGGGGGGCAGCCCCTGATCGCCAGGGGAAAACGGGACGCCGCCGTCAGATCTTCCTCTCCATTGTCCCCTCACCCCTTACCATCACCCTATGACCCCAACCCTTGTGATCGTGCCCGGCCTGGGCGACAGCGGCCCAGAGCACTGGCAGACCCTGTGGCAGCACAAGTTCGGCGCGGCGCGCGTGCGCCAGGACGACCCGGAGCAGCCCACCCCGGCCACGTGGTCGGCCCGCTTGCAGGAGGTCATTGACGCCACGCCCGGCGACCTCATTCTGGTGGGGCACTCGTGCGGGGTACTGAATATCGTGCACTGGGCGGCGCTGACGGGCGGTCACGAACGGGTCAAGGGGGCGCTTTTGGTCGGCCCCACCGACGCCGACTTCACGCCCACCTATCAGGCCTATCCGGGGGTGGCCGGGATGGCCCCCGTGCCCATGACTGCCCTGCCGTTTCCAGCACTGGTGATTGCCAGCGAGAATGACCCTTACGCCAGCGCCGAGCGCGCCCAGGCCTTTGCGGAGGCCTGGGGCGCCGAATACGTCTCGGCGGGCGAGGCGGGGCATATCAATGTCGCCAGCGGCCACGGCGACTGGCCTGACGGCGAGGTGCTGCTCGGTGAGGCCCTGCACGCCTGGACTCCGCCGGACGTTGTGAGGCTCTAAGACCAGCAAAAGGGCCGCCAGAGCTGTGGCGGCCCGATTCTTTGAGGTGACTTCAGACGCTGGCGGTTGCGGCGCTGTGCTTGTCCAGCAGGGCTTCAAAGGCGCGCTTGGGCTGGGCGCCCACGACCCCTTCGACGGGCTGGCCATCCTTGAAGAGAATCAGGGTGGGAATGCTCATGACGCGGTACTGGCCCTGGGTCACGGGGTTTTCATCCACGTTGAGTTTGCCGATCTTCACGCGGCCCTCGTACTGGCTGGCCAGTTCCTCAATCACCGGCGCGATAATTCGGCAGGGGCCGCACCAGGGGGCCCAGAAGTCCACCAGGGTCAGGCCCTGGCCGATTTCGTCGTTAAAGGTGCTGTCGGTCAGTTCGACTGGCTTCATGGCCCGATGATACGCCCGCCGGGGCCGCTGTGGGATAGGGCGCGCATGGAGAAAAGGCTCACCACTTGTTTAATCGTAGTGACTTGGAGTGCAATGTCTGGGCATGCGGAGCGGCCTGCCTGGAGGCGGGGGCGCTAGCCTGAAGGCATGGCCGAGTCCGTGCGTGACCCTGAAGCCCTGCAGCGGGGCGCGGCGCTGTTTGCGCGGGGCGAATGGTGGGAAGCCCACGAAGCCTGGGAAGGGCCCTGGCAGGCGGCGGCGGGCCAGGAGCGCGACTTTTATCAGGCGCTGATTCTGCTGGCCGCCGCGCTTCATAAACGCTGGTATCACGGCAGCCACAGCCACCGCAACTTTGTCAAGGCCGAGCGGTATCTGGACGCCTTGCCGCCCAGCTACGCAGGGGTAGACCTCGCGCGGCTGCGGGCCGAGGTCTGGACCGCGCTGCATGAAGAGGGGCAGTACCCGGTGGTCATGAATGGAGGAGAGGCCCCAGCCACTGAGCCGGACCTGGAAGGGCACTAAAGACAGGGGATAAGGCACACCCAAAGCGGCGCAACAGAACCGGCAGAGGCGGGAAGGGGATGTCCGACCTCCCTTTGAAATCAGGACCGTTCCGTCTTCAGGTATCCTGACGCCCGAACGTCGCCTGCCCGCCGGGGCGCGGCGGTTACACAGGAGAACATCAGATGGAACGAATTGCACTTTTTATTGACGGCGCAAATGTCTACGCAGCGGCCAAGCGACTGGGCTGGAACTTTGACCACCGCAAGATTCTGGACTACTTCGCGGCGCAGGGCGCGCTGCACAACGCCTTTTACTACACGGCGGTCCCGGTCCCCATGGACGACAAGCAAAAGCGCTTTACCGACGCCCTGACCTACATGGGCTACACGGTGCGTACCCGCCCGCTGCGCGAGGCCACCGACGAGAGTGGCGCCACCTACCGCCGCGCCAGCCTGGACATCGAAATTGTCACCGACCTGCTCAGCACCAGTGACCGCTTCGATACGGCGGTGCTGCTGACCGGCGACGGCGACTTTGAGCGCCCGGTGGAAGTTCTGCGTGCGCGGGGCAAGCGCGTGGTGGTGGCCAGCATTGCCGAGATGACCAGCTACGAGCTGCGCAACGCGGCGGACCAGTACGTTGACTTCAAGGACATCCGTGAGCACGTCGAGCGGCCCGGCTACCGCCTCCCCAGCGAGCAGCGAGGTGCCGACCCCCGGCCCTTTTACGCCTCGGCGGCTCTAAGCGACAGCGATGACCGCTGATCTAGCGGCGGGCAAGCTGCCAGTCGCCCTGGACGCGATGGGCGGCGACCACGGAGCCGCGCCCAACGTGGACGGTGCAGTGCAGGCGGCCCGCGCCGGCGTGAGTGTGCTGCTGGTGGGTCACCGGGTCGCCCTGCACGCCGAACTGGGCAAACACGCGGGCAGTGCGGGCCTGCCTATCGAGGTCGTGGACGCCCCCGACGTGATTGGCATGGACGAACATGCCAGCGACGTGCGGCGGCGCACCGGGGCCAGCATCAGCGTGGCCACGCGGCTGGTCAAGGAAGGTCGGGCGTGCGCCGTGGTCAGCATGGGCCACAGCGGCGCCACGATGGCGTCTGCCCTGCTGACGCTGGGGCGGGTGCGCGGCGTGGAGCGGCCCGCCATCCTGACCCATCTGCCGGCGCGCGGCGGCTTTACCACCCTGTTGGATGTGGGCGCCAACGCCGACGTAAAGGCCAGCTACTACGCCCAGTGGGCGCAGCTGGCGACCGTGTACCTGCGGGTCGTGGAAGACCGTGAGGCCCCCAGCGTGGGCCTGCTGTCTATTGGCGAGGAAGACCACAAGGGCAGCGCGCTGGTGTTAGAAGCCCACGGGTTGCTGCGGGCGCTCCACGGCCAGGGTATTCACTTCCACGGCAACGTGGAAGGCCGCGACATCTTCCTGAACACCACCGACATCGTAGTGACCGACGGTTTTACCGGCAACGTGGTCCTGAAACTGGCCGAGGGAGAAGCGAAAGTGCTGTTTGGCTGGGTGCGTGAGGCCCTGACGAGCAGCCTGAAAAGCAAGCTGGGCGCCCTGCTGGTGCGTGGCTCGCTGCGCGGCCTGGCCGAGCGGATGGATCCCAGCACCTACGGCGCCAGCCTGCTGATCGGCGTGCGGGGCCTGGCGTTCATTGGCCACGGCAGTGCCGACGCCCGCGCGGTCAAGAACGCCCTGCTGCGTGCCCAGCGCGCCCACGAGGCCAACCTGATTCCGCGTCTGGAAGCGGCCTTCGCCGAGCAGGCACAGGGGACAGCCCCAGCT
>NZ_JAIQXU010000045.1 GCF_020166395.1 Deinococcus betulae
TCCTATTCCAGGTTAATCAGGCACGATGCTGGTGCTGAAGTGATGGGGCGGCCACTTGACTGTTGTGGATGCTTGTCGTCGTTTACCCAGCAGAGCTTTGGGTTCGCCGGATTCTGAGTCTTCCCTCCTCTCTGTGAAACACCGGCCCAGACGGTGGGGGAGGTCGTGCCCCAATTTCTCACTTCCTCAGATTGCTGGCAGCCGCTGCTCTTTAGCGCCCCTGCTCTGTGCGGGCGCTTAAGGCCACGATGGCGTCCCAGCTGTCCGGCTGCTCGGGATCGTCCAGCGCGGCGCGGTTGCGGCCCTGAAAGCCGCAGGTCTGGCAGCGGTGAACCAGCACCCAGCCCTTCTTGCCGCTCTGCTCCACACCCACGGGGGCCATCAGGCCGTGACACTCGCAGGCGCGGTCACCGGGCAGGACATCCACATGTTTGCTGTGCAGGCAGTGGGGGCAGTGGTTTCGCACGCTGCCGTTGCGCAGCGGTAACACCTGGGCGCCGCAGTGACCGCAGGCGAAGGCGTTGTTGGTGCCCTGCACAGTAAAACGCCGCTCACCGCTCAAAGGCGCCGCCCAGAGCGCGCGGCCCAGCGGCTGTCCAGAAAGGCGCGGACGCTGGCCGTGCCCACCAGCGCGGTGGCCAGCACCAGATACCCCAGCCCCACCCCACTGATGACCCAGGTGCCCGACAGCATGCCCAGGATGAACACCAGAAAGCCGGCCACCATGCCGAAACTAACCGTCAGGCGCCAGGCCCAGATGCTGCCGCGCCAGACCATCCCCAGCAAAAAGGCGGTGGCGCAGGCGTACAGCACCTGCCTCTCTACGCCGGTCGCCTGGCCCTGCACCAGCCCCGCCAGCAGCGGCAGACTGGTCAGCATGAACAGGCCCCACAGGACGGCCAGGGTTAGGGGGCGGCCCGCCGCGACCAGTGGAGAAGGCGAAAGAGGAGGGGTCACAGCCGGTATTTCAGCACATGGGCGCGGCGCGGGCGAGGACAGGAATCACGCTGGAGCGAGGAGGCTGGGACGTGGCCAACTCCTGTACCCCTTCCCCGTGCGGGCGAAGCTCTTAAGCTCGGCTCCCGCAGTCAAATCCACTTTAGCCCCACGATGTGCCATAACGTTTCCATTCAAACGGCCTGCTACAGGCCCGCAGGAGAACGGAAGAGGTTCAGGGCCTGGGGCTGGTCAAGCAGTAATCTTCTGGTGTGTGGGCGTCACGGACTGATGGCCTGCTAGACGCCTATTTCAGCATTTCACTCCGGTCCTCAGCAGCCCTGCATTTGGGAGAACCTCAGATGCCCTCTCCCCTGTAACAGGAGGCCCTGTGGCCCCAGGCGCCGCACGCAGCCTCTGGCGCCCAGCCAGTTCCTGCCACCCTCTCCTTTCACCAAATGCTCTAGGCTGCGGCCATGAGCGAACTGAGGGTGACGGCCGTGTGTGTGGGACAGCCAACGGCTCTGAAAGTGGGCGGCCGGGCCACCATCACGGGCATCGACAAGCACCCACTGCCGGGCCATGTGGCGGTCCGACAAGCAGGGCTGGACGGCGACCATGTGCTAAACCGCAAGCACCACGGCGGCCCCGATCAGGCAGTGTATGCCTACACCCAGACGGATTACGCGGCCTGGGCAGCCGAGCTCTCTCCCCCGCCCCGCCCCGGCCTGTTTGGCGAGAACCTGACCCTGAGTGGCCTGGCCTCCGCCGAGCTGCGCGTAGGCGACCGCCTGACGCTGCACGGCACGGGCGGCGACGCCGTGCTAGAAGTCACCGCGCCGCGCATTCCCTGCGGCACGCTGGCGGCCCATGTGCGCGAGGGCTCGTTTGTCAAACGCTTTGCCCGGATGCGCCGGCCTGGCCTGTATCTGCGTGTCTTGCAGGAAGGCACCGTAGGCGCCGGTGACGCCGTGACCTATACCCCCGGCGACCCTGCCGCGCCGACCATTGGCGAGCTGTTTGACCTGTATGTGGGGGACCGGGACACCATGCGGGCCACTCTGGAAGCCTGGCTGACCTTCCCGGTCGCCATACGGACCCGGCGCGACCTCGAAAGTCGGCTGAGCAAACTTGGTTAACCCTGCTGGCCACGAGAAAGCGCGCCAGAAGATAACTCTGGCGCACTTTCTCTAGTTGCTTAGGCCCGCAAACGATCGGCGTAATACTGGCGCATCTTGGCCACTTTGGGCGCAATTACGGCCGCGCAGTACGGCTGGCGCGGGTTATTGGCGTAGTAGTCCTGATGGTAGTCCTCGGCCACAAAGAACTCGCTGGCGGGCTCGACAGTGGTGACAATCGGCTGGCCGAAGACGTTCTGCGAGGTCAGGTCGGCAATCACCTCGCGGGTCTGGGCTTCTTGCTCGGGGGTCTGGGGAAACACCGCGCTGCGGTACTGGGTGCCCGTATCCGCGCCCTGCCGGTTGAGGGTTGTGGGGTCATGGGTGGCAAAAAACAGGCCCAGCAGGTCCTTGTAACTGACCTGCGCCGGGTCAAAAGTCACGCGCACGGCCTCGGCGTGGCCCGTCTGGCCGCTGCACACGCTGCGGTAATCGGGGTTGGGCGTGTGACCGCCGATGTAGCCGCTTTCAATCTTCTGCACGCCGCGCACGTCCTTGAGCACAGCTTCTGTACACCAGAAGCAGCCTCCAGCAAGAATGGCCTGTTGCGTCTGGGACTGGGAGGTCGGGGTCGTCATGAGAGGCATGATGCCGCGCGGGCCTGCGCACGACGGGAAGCAGGGGCACGGTCTAAACGCCAGGTCAAGGTGAAGAGAAGAGGGGTCATGCTCGCCGCCCTTGCCGTGCGTCCGAGGTCGAAGGCAAAAGGCATGGTGAGATCAAGGCAGCATCTTCATTGGTGCTGACCTACTGAACACACCTGGAGTCTTTTACAAACTCCGATTGAATCGAACAGCATGCAGGATGGTATCCGAGCCGACTTGGCAAGCTGCGCCGTAGGCTTGAAGAGCTTCGTAGAAGAGCGAGGAGGAGAGGGGACGGACTGCCGCTCTCCTTTAATGTGCCGTTATCAGGCGGAAACTGTATTACCGCCCAAAAAACAGCCGGGCAGCCACCAGCACCACGATGATCCCGTACATCCACTTCACGAAGGCGCTGCCGCGCAGCATGGCCATGCGCGCACCCGCATAGGCGCCCAGGGCGTTGGCGGCGCCCATCGGCAGGCCAATCCACCAGACCATCTGCCCACCCACCAGAAACAGGAAAAAGGCACCCAGGTTGGTGGCAAAATTCACGGTGCGCGCGTTGCCGCTGGAGCGCACGAGGTTAAAACCGGCCAGCGAGAACAGAAACATGGCAAAGGTGCCGGTGCCGGGGCCCAGAAAGCCGTCATAGAGGCCAATGACCAGCGTGCCCGGCAGGGTCAGGGCCAGGGTACGGGCGGTCAGACCGGGATAGCGGTCTTCCAGGCCAAAGCGCTTGTTGACCAGCACCAGGGCGCCGACCGCCAGGATGACCACGCCCACCAGCGTGCGAAACACTGCCGGGTCCACAAAACGCACCAGAAAGGCGCCCAGCGCGCTGCCAAGGAGGGCCAGCGGAATCAGGCGCAGCACCAGCGGCCGCTCAACATGCCCGCCCTTCCAGTACTGCCAGGTGGCGCTGCCGGACCCAAAAATAGCCAGCAGCTTGTTGGTGGCGACCACCTGCGCGGGGCTGAGGCCCATCAGGAAAAGGGTGGGCAGCGTGATGGTGCCGCCGCCGCCGGCCACCGCGTCCAGAAAACCGGCGAGAAAGGCCAGAGGCAGGCCGTAAAGCAGCACTTCGGGACCAGGCACGCCGGGCACTGTAGCGCGGGTGGGCGCCAGCGGAAGGGGCCGTGCTAGCCTCGCCCCCATGACTGCCCGCCCAGACCGCGCCGCCCCCCCTGCCCCGCCCCTGTTTGACACCGCTGTGGTGGCGGGCGTGGGCCTGATTGGCGGCAGCGTGGCGCTGGGACTGCGTCAGCGGCTGCTGGCGCGGCGGGTGATTGGTCTGGACGCCAGCATGGACGTGCTGCGCGAGGCCGAGGCACTGGGCGTGGTGGACGAGGTGCGGGCCGCACCGGGCGAGTGGCTGCGCGGAGCCGACCTGGTGGTGCTGGCCGCCCCCATGCGCGCCCTGGCCCCCCTGGCCGCCGACCTGGCCCCTTACCTGAATCCAGCCGCGCTGGTTACCGACGTGGGCAGCGTGAAGGCCGGGATTGCCGCCGAGATGGAGCGCCTGGGCGTGCGGGGCTTCGTGGCCGGGCACCCGATGGCGGGCAGCGAGCGCGGCGGGGTCACACACGCCCGCGCCGCGCTGCTGGAAAACGCCGTGTGGGTGCTGACTCCCACCGACCACACTCCCCTGACCGCCCTGAGCCGCGCCCGCACGCTGGTCGAGGAACTGGGCGCCGCCCCCGTGGTCATGCCGCCTGACGCCCACGACGCGCTGGTGGCGACGGTCAGTCACCTGCCCTACCTGGCCAGCCTGGCCCTGACGCATATGGTGGCGCGTGACGAACGCCTGAGCCTGCTGGCAGCCGGCGGCTTCCGTGACCTGACGCGCGTGGCCAGCGGCGACCCCCGCATGAGCCGCGACATGGTGGTGGAAAACCGCGCGGCCCTCAAAGACGCCCTGGGCCGGTTCCGGAGGCAACTTCAGCGCCTGGAAGCCGATCTCGACGAACCCGAGGAACTGCTGGCCGCCGCCGCTGAAGGCAAACGCACCCGTGACAGCCTGCCAGTGGTGCGCCGCAGCCTGCTGCCCCAGCGCCACGACCTTGTGGTAGCAGTGCCCGACCGTCCCAACCAGATTGGCGCCGTGACGCAGGCCCTGGGCGCGGCGGGCGTGAACATCAAGGACATTGAGGTGCTGGCCATTCGTGAGGACGGCGGCGCCATTCGCCTGGGCTTAGAAAGCCCTGACGATGTAACACACGCGGCCAGCATCCTGAATGCGGCGGGTTTTGAGGTGCGGGGCCGGGGCTGAGCACCTGAGTCCTCGGAGGCAGAGGGCTACCCCGCGCGCAGCGGCTGATGCAGGTCCCTGTCTCCACCCTCACACGGCGACAAAAGATGAGGCGCCCATTCACCCTGCCTGGCCCCCGACGCGGTAGCGTGAGGGGTTGATGGCTGACCCGCTCCCACTCTCCCCTCCCCCCAACGCGGCTTCTGTCCCCGTTCCTGACCCAGCCCCCTCGGATCAGGCGCCGGAGACGCCGCCGCTTGAGGGCAGGCCCGCACCAGCCACGCGCCTTTCAGCCATTGATCTGTTTCGCGGCCTGACCATTCTGGAAGTGGTGGGGCACCACACGAGCGGCGTGGCGCTGCGCTGGTTTCAGCCTGACACCACCGCCCACCTGGCCGCGCTGCTGGTGAACCGCACCTTGCACTTTGCCGTGCCCGCCTTCGTGTTCCTGTCGGCGGTGGTGCTGACGCGCAGCCTGCTGAAAAAGTTCGAGCCGGGCCGGTACTTCTGGCGGCGCCTGACGCGCGGCGGCTGGCCATACCTGCTCTGGAGCGCGCTGTACATCGCCTGGTACGTCTGGACTGGCCAGCGCGCCCCCGATACCCTGACCGATTGGGACCGCTGGCGCGACTGGCTCATGTACGGCAAGGCCAGCTATCACCTGTACTTCCTGCTGGTGGCGCTGGAAGTCTATTTGGTGCTGCCCCTGCTGCTGCCCCTGGCGCGGCGGCGGCCCAGCATCACGGCGGCGCTGCTGGCGGGGCTGGCCCTGCAACTGGGGCTGTACTTTCTGAACCGTGAAGTGCTGCGCCTTCCCTTTCCAGCCAGCACGGTGCTGTGGTACATGCTGCCGGTGGTGCTAGGCATGGCCGTGGGCGCCCGCCTGGACGAGTTCACGGGCTGGTGGCAGCGGCGACGCTGGACCCTGCTGCCCTTCCTGATCGGGGCCTATCTAGTGTACCTGCCCACTGCGCTGGCCTACGCCCGGGGCGAGGCCGTTACGCCCGTGGTGTACAGCGGCCTGAGCTGGGTGTACACCAGCCTGACCGCCCTGACCTTGCTGGGGCTGGCCTACCGCCTGGCCCGCAGCACCCGCGTTCCCTGGCTGCGCACGGGGGTAGGTCTGCTGGGCACGGTGAGCCTTCAGGTGTACCTGATTCACCCGGCGCTGCTCCAGGCCCTGGAAAAATACATGCCGCCCGACGGCCCGCCCTGGCGCGTGGCGGTCACGGTGGCCGCCTATTTTGTGGTGGCGCTGGTCTTGCCCGCACTGCTGGGCCGCACGCTTCTGAACACACGCCTGGGCACGCTGCTGTTTGGCCGCTGAGCGGCAAGACAGCTGATGCCTTGAGGCCGAAGACGCCCCTCAATTCCACTGGCGCTGCCCACTTTTATAGACACTCACTTCGTTCGCCCCGGAGAAGTCGAGGAGTTCCTCGACCGTTAGCATCGGAGGCGCTCGCTACGATTCTGGACACGCGGAGTTGTGAGCCAGAGGCCAGTCGCTGTATTGAGACGGTAGCCTCCATGAACTAAATGGTGACGCTGGCCATCCTCACTGCGATGGAAGACCGCTGTGAGCCAATCGCCTACCTCAGCGTGAGGAAGAACAGTGCCCGTTGGAGTCGCCTGGTAAGAGATCGCCTGAGAGCAACAGGGACTCCAGACATGGACTGGACCTGCCGGCACTTGCCCGGTTTATTGACTTTCAGACCGCACCCGTCCAGCCTGTCACAGCCTCCGGTCAGCTTGAGACGCTACAGTGCCGCGAAGTGAAGCGTGCTGCCGTCCTCCTGTTCTCTGTGCTGTGCGCTGCCAGTGTTTCTGCGGGCGCCCTGACCCCACCCCCCCCGTCTCTGGATATTCCAGCCACCCCGCCCGCATGGGTGTCGCTGGGCGCCCCGGACGCGCCGTCATGGCTTCAGGCGCCGGCCACCTGCGCGGCGCGGCCCTGCTCGCTGGTGGTCGTGTCGCACCCGCGCGGCCAGAGCGCCGAGCGGCTGCGTGACAGCCCGCAGGTGGGCGTACTCACCAGCACGCTGCTGCAGGGCGGCTTTGCGGTGCTGCTGAGCAGCGACGGCGGACCCGCCACCTGGGGCAGCCCAGCAGCCCTGAGCGAACTGGGGGCCACCCACGCGGCGGCCACGCGCCGCTTTGCCTGGAATGGCCGCACTTTCGCCCTGGGCCTGAGTATGGGCGGCCTGATGGCGCTGCGCAGCGCCCTGCCTGGCGCGCCCTATCCCGTCAGCGGCCTGGCCCTGATTGACGCCTGGGTGGATCTGGACCAAGCCTACGGCACGGCCGTAACGCGCCGCACCGAGATTCAGACGGCCTACACAGTCAGCGGCGCCCTGCCGGCGGCCCTGAATCCGCTGGTGGCCGCCCAGACGGCGCCGCGCCAGCCCCTCCTGACGGTGTTTAGCGAGGAAGACCAGACCGTACCCCACGCCACCAACAGCGCGCGGCTGTTCGAGGTTTTTGGACGTCACCCCGATAGCGTGCAGCTGCGTGTCAGCGGCGCTCACCTGGGCGGGAACCGCTTCACGCCAGAGCTGGGCGCCCATCTGGCCGCCTTCTTTGGGCGCCTGGAAGCCCGACCCCCAGCGCCGACCGAAGTGCCGATGTTGCGCTCCAGGTGACAGGGGCTGTTATCTCACCCAAAGATTGGCGGTGTTGGACACTATGGCTGGCAGATCTAACGCCCGACCAGAAGCGGTGTCAATGAGAACGATCTGCACCGACAGCAGGTATTTCCCCGGTGGCAGCCCGGCCTCTCGAATGGGTGACAGCGGACTCTTGAACGTCTGCCAGGTGCCGCGCGCGGTGTTTACACTCAGCCCCACCTCGGCACACAAGGTCTGGCGGTTGGGGTACATCAGCAGGCCCTTACCCTGCCGGTCAAAGACGGTGTAGCGCACCTGGCAGATGCCGGTGAGCAAGAATCGGCCTGGGTTTTCCAAGCCTTTGACCTTAACGGTCAGGAGGGAGTCCTGGGCGCCAGGCTCCACGACACCAGGAATAAACACCTGCACCAACGCAGGCTGGTTGGCCGTAGTGACCGCCTCCGCCTGACCACCGACCAGCAGCCCGCCGACCACGCCCATAAGGCTGAGGCGCTTCCAGACAGTCAGGGTTAGCACGGCTGCATTCTGCCGCCCGAAGGTGAGGAGACCCGGACCAGCACCAAGAGCAGGCGGGCCCCCTTCTACGCTGGTGCCCGCCCTCTCCTGTTCTTTATCTAAATCGCCAGGCCCTGTGCGTGGGCGCTGACCTCTTTGCTCTCGTACTGCCCCGGCGGCAGGCCAATGGTGGGCATGTTCGCCTCGAACTCATCACTCCAGCCCACCTCAGCCAGCGCCTTTTTCCAGGCGCCGATGCTCTCGCTGCGGTAAATCTGATAGGCGGCCATCCCCACTTCGGGACCGCCGCGCGCAATCACGCTTTCGACCCAGGCCCATTTGGCCGACACGTTGCGCAGTTCGGCGGTGGTACGCAGTTCCTTCTGAATGCGCTTCATGCGTTTTTCGATGGTCTGCACGCCTGCAAAGGGGTCAGCAAAGTGGGGCGTATGGCGCTTGGGCACAAAGGGACTGATACCCAGCGCAATCCGGTTGATGCCGGCCAGTTCCTTCGTGAACGAGATCAGCTCGGTGATGTCGTCGTCGGTTTCTGGTCCCAGGCCAATCATCATGTAGACCTTGATGCCCTTAAAGCCCAGGTTCCGGCTGATGTGCGCGGTCTTGAGCAGGTCCTCGGTGGTGATGCCCTTTTTCAGCCAGCGGCGCAGGCGTTCGCTGGGGGCGTCGCTGGCGACCGTGAAGGTGCGCAGGCCGCCCGCCTTGAGAATCTCGGCCAGTTCGGCGTCCACGGTATCGGCGCGGATGCTGGACACGCCCAGCTTGATGCCGCGCTCGGTCAGGGTGCGGCCCACGTACTTGGTGTGCGGGAAGTCCGACAGGGCCGCGCCCACCAGCCCCACCTTTTCGACCCAGTCGGGAATGGTGTCCAGCAGTTCCTGGGCCTGATTGTTGCGGTTGGGGCCGTACATGGTGCGGGCCAGGCAAAAGGTGCAGGGGCGCGGGCAGCCGCGCTGGGCTTCCACCAGAAACATGTTGCTCAGCTCGCTGTGCGGCGTGACAATCTGGCTGTAGGCTGGCAGCAGTTCCTTGGGCGCGGTGGCCCACTTGGGTTCATGGGCGTGCCGCGCCGGCAAGAAGACACCAGGCATTCCGTCCACGAGGTCGTAAAAGTCCTCGCGGGAGGTCGCTTCGCGCAGCGCCTCGCTGATGACTGGCACAATCTGTTCGCCGTCCCCAATGATGATGATGTCGGCAAACGGGGTCAGCGGGTAAGGGTTGGACGAGGTAAACGGCCCGCCAATCATGACGAGCGCGTCAGAGTCACTCCGTTCCTCACGCAGGGGCCGCAGGCCCGCCACATCCAGCGTGCGGATGATGTTGGTCAGGTCCAGCTCAAACGACACGCTCAGGGCGAAAAGTTCGCAGTCGCCAGCGTCGCGCCCGGTTTCCACGGTGGGCAGCGCCTGGCCAGTACGCTCGAAAGCCTCGACATCGTCAGGAAGAAAGGCGCGCTCGCAGGCCACCCCTTCTTCCTGATTGAACATGCGGTAAATGACCTGATAGCCCAACGACGCCATCCCCACCGAGTACCGGTTGGGAAAGGCCAGCGTCACGCGGATGGGGGCCTGTTTGAAGAGGGTGCCGGTTTCGGCCTCCAGCAGGGGTTTAATTGCAGTGCGCCAGTAACTCAAAAGTCCTCCGGTGGGGCGTGGCCCGCGCCGGAAAGAAAGGCCGTGAAAAGCAGCGGAAGAAGCTGAACCTCAGGCGGCGGCGCGCGTCACAATCTGCGATTCTAACGGATTTTCGCCGCCCAACTGAAGCGCGGGTTACGCCGAAGCCGGGGGCGCAGCACGGCATGCCCCTCTAGAGAGCCGACTGTTACGGCTTGCAGCTGTCACGTCCACAAATCAGGATTGGTGTGCCAACTTTCCGCCCGGAATCCGCCCTGCAAAGCGGTCCTGATCTGAGGCACTGCTCTTCAAGGCCGCTCGGCACGACCCATCCACACACGATGGGGCTGATGTTGGCCTACAGATATGCCTTTCATCCCATCCAATACCTGCATCTCCTACCGGGTCTAGCCAGACGGGGTCACCTGCGGATAGAGCCAGCGCAGGAAAACGAGGAAAAGGCCAATCACTGTGGCCGTGCTGGTGGTCAGAAAAGCGACGATCACTGTGCTGTCCAGCTTGAACGGGCGCCCATCCAACTCCCCCCAACCGGCCGCCAGCGTCAGCACGATGTCGGCCGCCAGCCACCCCGCCGACAGCAGAAACACGATGGCCCCCACCCCCAGGCGCAGCCAGCGCTGATCCACAGCCTCGCGGTACCGCAGTTCACGGGTGCGGCGTTCCAGTTCGGCCTGGGTGGGCAGGTCGCGCCGTTCGGCTTCCAGGCTGTGCTGCACGGTGCGCGCAATGGTGGTGGCCGCTGGGCTCGGCGCGGAGTCAGTGGGCGGCGCAGGGTCGGTCACAGGGCAGGGTTCAGGCGCTGCGGGCCAGGGCTGTGTAGTACTCGCGCGTGACCTGGTCAGGAATCAGGTCGGTGGGCTGGCCGTACACCTGAGACCACGGGCTACCGCTGCGGTGCGTCAGGCGAGAGAGTTCCAGACCGTCCATGCGGCCATACGCCTCCCAGACGCTACGAATCACGTCGCTGGCTTCGGGGTCGCCGCTCAGCTCCGGTTCGCCCGGCGCCACGGGCAGCGCGTCCTCAATGGGCCGGGTGCCGCGTTCGCCCCACAGCTGCCACAGCCGCCGCACCACCGGCCCACCCCGCCACGCATGCACCGTGTTGTACATCAGGGGCCGGCCCAGCAGCGCCAGGGTAAACCCGTGGGCGATAAAGACCAGCTTATGCACCTGCATCTGGGTCAGGGCGCGGCCCTCCTGACGGGCCAGACCCAGAAAGGCGTTCGCCACCACCTCGGCGGCGTACCCGGTGCGCTGGGGATTATCGATGGCGATGGTCATGGCCTGGGCCCTCCCTTCTGTCCTCAGCGTAACACAGCCGCTGCTGGCACGGCCGTTCTGGCTTTCTTTGAATCTCCAATTTTAGCCTTGGAAGGACGTACTCTTCGCCCTGTTTGGATAACGCCGTGGTCGCAAATCACTAGAGGCCGTGCCCGGCTTAGTCCAGGCGGCCCAGGTAGGCGTACGTGCGGTAGATCAGCGTGACCTCGCCAGCCTGCGCGTGAGCATCAAAGGCCGTGTCCAGGGCCGCTGTCAGGGCTGGAAAGTCAGGCGAGTCAGGGGCCGGCAGATAATTGACGCTGCCGGCCAGCGCGTGGAGGCGCTCCCGGGTCAGCGCATGGGCCTGCTCAAACATCTGGGTGTCAAAGCCGCCGGGCAGCAGCGCGGGCAGCCGGTCCTCAGGGACGCGGTTGGCGGTGTCGGGGGTACCGGCCGCCAGAAAGGGGCGCACCACCGCGCCGTAGGCGGGGTTAAAACCCTCCTCTAAGCCGCGCCAGTCATTCCAGACCAGCAGCACCTGCCCACCGGGGCGCAGCACACGCTGCCACTCCTGCACTGTCGGCACCGGGTCAAACCAGTGCGCGGCCTGGGCAGCCGTGATGAGTGCGGCCGAGGCATCCGGCAGCCCCATCGCTTCGGAGGTACCGGCCTGCACGCGCAGGCGGCCCTCGGTCACTGCGTCCTCCAGGCTGGTCTGCAAGACAGCGCGCATCCCTGCGTTGGGTTCAATGGCCGTCACCGTGGCCCCGCCGGCCAAGAGCACGCGGGTAAACAGACCTGTACCGGCGCCCAGGTCGGCTACCGGGCGGCGCAACAGGCCCGTGCCGCGCAGCCAGGCCCCCAGAGCCGCTGGGTAACCGGGGCGGCCCTGGGCATAGGCGGCGGCGCGGCCATCAAAGCGGTCAGCGTGGCTCATGGGGAAGTCTCTGGCACGCGCGCAGCGGGGACAGGCGCCGGGGCCAAGGTGACCGCAGTCGGTGGCGGGGAGGGCCGGGCGGCAGGGGCCACTCCCCGCCGCGCCGCAGGCAGGCGACCTGCCGGGCGCCACGCACTCGCCACGAAAAACACCAGGCCGGACAGCCCTCCGGCCACCAGCAGAAACCACAGCAGGCGCCCCAGCACCCCCGCCGTGCCCACGATAAAGGCACCCAGGCCAGTCAGCAGTTGCCCCACCAACCACACAGCCGCCAGCGCCGTGACCGCCAGCAGCACCACCCCCGCCAGGGCCAGCAGCAGGCGGGTCACGCCGCGCACCCAGCCTGGGTGGCAAGAGGGGGGCAGGTCATGGGGCGCAGTCTAGCAGCGGGCCGCCCCCGCCTGACGGCCTACACCGCTGCCTGCCGGCCAGTGACACCTCTGGCCGCTGGCCCTGCTTTACCCTGAACAGCTGTGAAGACGCTGGAAACCGAGCTCTTGGTGGTGGGCGGCGGGGTGGCGGGGGCCTACGCCGCGCTGACAGCCCGCAGTTATGGCGCCGACGTGCTGCTGGCCTGCAAGGGCGCGCTGGTCGGCGGCTCGACCCGGTGGGCGCAGGGCGGTATTGCAGCGCCCCTGGGCCTGTACGACGAGGCCGCGCACGCCGCCGACACCATGACCGCCGGACGCGGCCTGTGCGAGCCGGAGACCGTCATGACCTTCGTCAAGGAGGCCCAGGCCCATGTGGACACCCTGCGTGACCTGGGCGTGAGCTTTTCGCCGCACCGCACGCTGGAAGGGGGGCACAGCCGCCCCCGAATCCGGCACACGGGCGACGCCACTGGCCACGCGGTCAGCCTGGCGCTCAGTCAGGCGCTGCGCGCCGGCCACGGCCCCGCCCTGAATCTCCAAGAAGGCGCCTTTGTGCAGAGCCTGCGGCATGCGGGCGGCCGCATCGTCGGCGCCAACCTGCTGACGCCACAGGGGCCGCTGCGCGTCCGGGCCGGCGCCGTGCTGCTGGCCACCGGCGGCTTTGGGCGCCTGTTCGGCGTGACCACGGCCCCGCCCGAAGGCACCGGCGACGGCCTGGGGCTGGCCTGGGCGGTCGGCGCGGCGCTGCGCGACCTGGAATTCGTGCAGTTTCACCCGACGGCCGTGGTACGCGGCGACGAGGCCCGGCTGGTCACCGAGGCGGCGCGCGGCGAGGGCGGTCACCTGCTCAGTGCCTCTGAGGAGCGCTTTATGGCCCGCTATGACGAGGCGCTGGAACTGGCCCCGCGCGACGTGGTGGCCCGCGCCATCGCCGCCGAGCGCGCCGCGACGGGCGCCGTCTTCCTGGACCTGCGCCACCTGGGTGAGGCCTTTGTCCACGCGCGCTTTCCCACCGTCACGGGGGCGCTGCGGCCCTGGGGGCTGGACCTGGGCCGCGACCTCATTCCGGTGCAGCCAGCGGTGCATTACACAATGGGCGGCGTCCTGACCGACGTGCAGGGCCGCGCCAGCGTGCCAGGGCTGTATGCGGCGGGCGAGGTGGCCTCCAGCGGTCTGCACGGCGCCAACCGGCTGGCCAGCAACAGTCTCTCGGAGGGGCTGGTGTTTGGCGCGCGCGCGGCCAGAGCAGCCCTGGCCGAACTGAAAACCCCCCAGACAGAGGGCGAGGCCCCATCCATGCCCACCGTCAACCCGGCGGCGCTGCCCCGCCTGCGCGCCGTGATGGACTCGGCCGCCGGCCTGCACCGCACCGCGCCGGGTCTGCAGCAGGCGCTGGACGCCTGGGGTTGGCCGGCTGGCCCCGAAACCACCCGCGCCAGTCTGGAGGCTGGGCACCTGGCGACCATCGGGGGCCTGCTGCTGCGCTCGGCCCTGGCCCGCCAGGAGTCGCGCGGCGGGCACCACCGCAGCGACTTCCCAGCCGAAGGACCCCCGGAGCACACGGTGGCGCAGCGCCGCTCTGACGGCTCGGTCAGCCTGGAATCTGTCCCAGTGCAAGCCGCCGTCCTCGTGGGCCAGCAACCGTGACCCAGCGGCCGCCGTTCCCGAGTTCTGAACAGGCGCCGAACAAATGCGCTAGGGTTCAGCGCGTGATTTCCCGCACAAGCCTTCCCCCTCTGTCCCCGTGCTTGGCATGTTGAGTCTGGACGAGCGCCTGCGCGCCGCCCTAGCCGAGGACATCGGGCGCGGCGACGCCACCACGCTGGCCACGATTGCCGAGAGCCAGCAGGCCCGCGCTGAATTCCTGCTCAAAGAAGACGGTGTGCTAAGCGGCTTAATGGTGGCTGCCCGCGTGTTTGCGCTGGTAGACGAGCGGGTGACCGTGCACTGGACCGCTCAGGACGGCGAGCGGCGGGGGCGCGGCATCATCGGCACCCTGAGCGGCCCCGCGCGCAGCCTGCTGACCGGCGAGCGGCTAGCCCTGAACCTGCTGCAGCGCTTAAGCGGCGTCGCCACCCAGACGCGGCGCTACGTGGAGGCGCTGGGGCCTGGCCGGACACGCCTGCTGGACACCCGCAAGACCACGCCGCTGTGGCGCGACCTGGAAAAGCAGGCGGTCCGGCACGGCGGGGGCCTGAACCACCGCGCGGGCCTGGACGACGGTCTGCTGATCAAGGACAACCATGTGGCCGCCGCTGGCGGCATCGCCGAGGCTATTCGCCGCGCCCGTGACTACGCCTACCTTTTGAAAGTGGAATGCGAGGTGCCGGACCTCCCCGGCCTGGAAGAAGCCCTGCGGGCCGGCGCCGACCGCGTGCTACTGGACAACATGGACGACGCGCTGCTGGCCGAGGCGGTGGCCCTGCGCAGCAGCTTGGCCCCCCACGTCACCCTGGAAGCCAGCGGCAACATGACCCTGGAACGCCTGCCGCGCGTGGCCCAGAGTGGCGTGGACTACGTCAGCGCCGGCGCCCTGACCCATTCGGCGCCGGCCCTGGACATCAGCCTGAACTTTCTGCCTGAGGACCAACGATGAGCAACCCGACCGAACCGACCCCCCTCTCTTCTGCTCCGCTGGTGCCGCGCCCCCAGGTGCCGCACCGCGACCTGCTTCAGCTGACTGTGCTGCCCGATGAGGCCGAACTGCGCGCCGACATTGTGCGGCTGCGGGCCGAGAACAAAGCGGTGATCCTGGCTCACAACTACCAGCGGCCCGAGGTGCAAGGCATTGCCGACTTCGTGGGCGATTCGCTGGGCCTCTCGCGGATGGCCGCCAGGACCGACGCCGACGTGATTGTTTTTGCAGGCGTGCACTTTATGGCTGAAACCGCTGCCATCCTGAACCCGGAGAAAACGGTGCTGCTGCCCGATCTGCGCGCAGGCTGCTCGCTGGCCGACACCGTGACGGCACAGGGCATCCGCGACTGGAAGGCCGAGAACCCCGGCGGCCTGGTGGTGACCTACGTGAACACCACCGCCGACGTGAAAGCCGTTTCGGACTACTGCTGCACCAGCGGCAACGCCGTGCAGATTGTGCAGAGCCTGCCAGAGGGCGTGCCCGTCCTGTTCGCCCCAGACCGGTTTCTGGCGGCGCATGTCATCCGCGAAACCGGGCGGCAGATGGACGTATGGGATGGGGCCTGCCACGTTCACGAGGCCATTCGCCCTGAAGACGTGCAGGGCCAGCAGGCCGCCTACCCAGACGCCGAGCTGCTGATTCACCCCGAATGCGGCTGCTCCAGCCGGATTCTCAGTGCCATTCCAGACCTCCAGCTCTACTCTACCGAGGGCATGATTGGCCGCGCCAGGACCAGCGCCGCGCAGGAATTCATTGTGGTCACCGAAACGGGCATGGTCACGCGCCTTGAGCACGATGTGCCGGACAAGACCTTTATTCCGGTCAGCCGCACCGCCTGCTGCGAGTACATGAAGATGATTACCCTGGAGAACATCCGCGACAGCCTGCTGAACTTGCAGCCGCGTGTCACCGTGCCTGAGGACATTCGCGCACAGGCCCTGAAACCGATTGAGCGCATGCTGGCGATTGGCTGAAGAGGCAGAAAGGCAACCTAGACGTGCCGACTGCACTGCTCAATCTGGCCTGATCTCACCACCCAGAGCGGTTGGGTGCTTCTCCCTCAAACGCTTTGAGACGAACGAAGTGAGTGTCCACAGCAGACAGGAACCCAGGGGGTTGTTGGCCCCAGAGTGGAACTGGCAACCGCTGTGGAACACGTGTTGCTCCTCTTCCACTTGAACTGCTCTGGGCAACAAGGCAACAGACAACCGTGCTAGTCCTCGGCCTCCTGCCTGGGCATTTGCAGAGCAGGCCACCCCACCACCAGTAAGCCGATACCCAGCAGCACCAGCAGCGCGCCGGGCAACAGCAACAACATCAGCGTTTCTGTTCCGCCAAACAAGGCTCCAAAGACGCGAATGACCGACACACTGGTTTCGAAGTCAGCGGCCTGCTGGCCCAAGTCAGACAGCATCAAACCCAGGGCACCCACAAAGAGGCCCAGCGCCACCAGAGCAATCCCCGCAGCGAACGCACACATCAGGGCCACCGTAGCGCGCGGCACAGCGGCCTGCGACCGCACTTGCGGCAAGTCTGGTCATCAAAAAACGGGCGGAGGCTTTCACGCCCCCGCCCGCTCAATCAGCTTTTCTGGCTTACGCCTTTGCAGCCTTCATGTTCTCGATGATGCGGTCGGCAAACTCGCTGGTCTTCACTTCGGTGGCACCTTCCATGCTGCGTGCGAAGTCGTAGGTCACAGCCTTCTGCTGAATGGTGGCGTCTAGCCCCTTCAGAATCAGGTCGGCGGCCTCGGTCCAGCCCATGTAGCGCAGCATCATCTCGCCCGACAGAATGACCGAGGAGGGGTTGATGACGTTCTTGCCCGCGTACTTGGGCGCGGTGCCGTGGGTGGCCTCGAAGATCGCGTGGCCCGTCACGTAGTTGATGTTGGCGCCGGGCGCGATGCCGATGCCGCCGACCTGCGCGGCCAGCGCGTCGCTGATGTAGTCGCCGTTCAGGTTCAGCGTGGCAATCACGTCGTAGTCGGTGGGGCGCAGCAGAATCTGCTGGAGGAAGTTGTCGGCAATCACGTCCTTGATGACGATGCCGTTCGGCAGCTGCAGCCAGGGGCCACCGTCCAGTTCCACGGCGCCGAATTCACGCTTGGCCAGTTCATAGCCCCAGTCGCGGAAGCCGCCTTCGGTGAACTTCATGATGTTGCCCTTGTGCACCAGCGCCACGCTCTTGCGGCCGTTCTCCACGGCGTACTCAATCGCGGCGCGCACCAGCCGCTCGGTGCCTTCTTTGGACACGGGCTTGATGCCAAAGGAGCTGCTTTCGGGGAAACGGATCTTTTTGACGCCCATCTCGCGGGTCAGGAAGCCGCGCATCTTGTCGGCCTCGTCAGTGCCGGCCTTGTACTCAATGCCCGCGTAGATGTCCTCGGTGTTTTCACGGAAGATCACCATGTCCACGTCCTGGGGGCGCTTGACCGGGCTGGGCACGCCGTCGAAGTACTGCACGGGGCGCACGCAGGCGTACAGGTCAAGCTCCTGGCGCAGCGCCACGTTAATCGAGCGGATGCCGGTGCCCACAGGCGTGGTCAGCGGCCCCTTGATACCGAACAGGTATTCATTGAAGGCGTTGACCGTGCTCTGGGGCAGCCACTCGTTTTCGCCATAGACTTCCAGGCTCTTTTCACCGGCGTAGACTTCCATCCACTCGATTTTCTTCTCACCGCCGTAAGCCACTTCAACCGCAGCGTCCAGCACCCGCACCGAGGCCTTCCAGATGTCGGGGCCGGTACCGTCGCCTTCCACGAACGGAATGATGGGGTGGTTGGGAACGGACAGCTTGCCGCCCTGCATCGTAATCTTCTCGCCCTGCGTGGGCACCTTGATGTGCTTATCCATGTCGGCCCTACTGTACTCCACGCGGCCCAATCCTGACTTTGGTGTCCGTGTTACCCGAAGGGTTTAGACGCAGTTCAAAAGGTGAGGCTGCTCAGAGGGGCGCCAGATGCCGAGAAGTCGTCACGCTACTTTCGGATAGATCGTCCCACTGACCACCGTGGACACACTCTGTCGCCACTTTAGGGAGGACTCAAGGGACCTAAAGGAGAATCAGGGAGAACGCTCCAGTTCTCCTCAAGGGCCGCTCACCTGCCGCCCACCGGAACGCGGCACTCTGGAAAAACCCATCCGGGAATCCACGCGCAGGAGGACTCTAACCCATGAGTGATAAAAGCACCGCAGGAAATATGCTGGACGCCGCTAAGGCCAAGGTCGACGAAGCTGCTGACCGTGCCCGCGAGGCCGGACACAACGTGGCCCACGCCGTGACCGGCGACGCCCACCACAAGGCCGAAGCGCTGGAAGACCGCGCCAAAGCGGAACTCCACAACACCCAGGCCCACGCGGAATACAGCGAAGGCAAGCGCGAGGCCCAGGACGGCGACGGTCACTAACGCCTGAGCCTTCACTGACCAGTGCCCCCAGCGGGCGCTGGTTTTTTGTGGCCCGGTGCAGTCAGGCCGTAGCAGGATGACCTCTATGAACCTTCTGGCTGCGGGCCTGCTGGATGACAATGGCCCCCGACAAGCGGCAGAGCGACCGCGCCACCAGTGGCCTGCGCGGCCGCCCGCAGGCAACGTCCGCAGGGAGAATCCATGAAGCTGCCTGAACAGCTGCCGCCTGGGATAGTCCTGCTGGTGTGGCATGCCAGAGCCGAGGGACAGGCCCCAGACGCGGCCTTAACCCCGGACGGTGAGACCGCCGTGCAGGACCTGGCGCGGGCCCTGGCCCACCTGCCTCTGACCCGGATCGTCAGCAGTCCCTGGCGGCGAGCTGTGCAGACGGCGCAGCCGCTGGCCGAGAGCATAGCCATGACCATCCACATAGACGAGCGCCTGACCGAGCGGGTCCTGACTGGCCGGCCGGTGGGCTGGTGGAGGGCCGGCCTCCGCTGGAGTTTCCGCGTGCCGGCTCTGCGGTTTCCGGGCGGCGAATCGGGGCGCCGGGCGCAGGCGCGCAGCCTTGCGGCCCTGGCCGACGCCCGAGACCCGAGCGGCGTAACCGTGGTGGTCACCCACGGAAACCTGATGGCGCTGGCCCTGGGGCTGACCTACGCAGAGTGGGCGGCCCTGACCAATCTAGATGTGCGGGTCTGGTCCCCGCTCACTTCACCCCAGAGCGGACGCAGGAAGTGACGGCCAAGAGCGGCTGCAGAAGTAGACATGAGAGGCGGGCCGTTTTTCCAGAGTGGAGGGGCAGCCGCGGTCAGGCTAGGCTGACGTATGACCCTGCCCGGCTTGGCCACCACCCTCAAGGATGACCGCGCCTGCGAGATCGTCACGTTGGGCCGTTCTCCCCTGACACCGCTGATAGCCGCGCTGGTAGATAGGCTGACCTACGCCCGACTGACCACGCTGCAGGCCGCAGCCGGCATGACCCAGGCTGAACTGGACGCGGTGCCCCCAGGCCTCACCAATTCGGTGGGCATGCTGCTGGCGCACCTGGCGGCGGTTCACCGGATCTACCAGACCATGACCTTTGAGGGCCACGACCCTTACGACGACGAGGCCTTTGCCGCCCACCGCCCTGCCCTGGACCTGGGCGAAGCCGCGCAGCTCAGCGTGCGCGGCCACGACCTCGCGTGGTACGAGGCCGACCTGGAGGCGACCCTGACCGACACCCTGCGCCAGCTAGCCGCCAGGGACGATGCCTGGCTCTCTGAGCCTGTGCCCGCCGACCCCCGCATGAACCACCACTGGGCCTGGTTTCACGTCATGGAAGATGAGGTCAGCCACCGGGGCCAGATTCGGCTGATTCGCCGCTTGCTGCGCGGCCAGGACGCTCAGCCATGACCGATCCCCACGCCACGCCCACCGCTGCGGGGAAGCCCTACCAGATAGAGCGGCGCGTCCTCGCCGGGGTGCCCTGTCTGGTCGAGCGGCCCCCCGAAGGCCAGCCCACCCGCGCCCTGTGCGTGGTCTATCACGGCGCCTGGGCCACCAAGGAAGGCAAGCTGGGCGTTTACAGCGCCCTCACGGCGGCGGGGGTGGCGGCTATGCTGCCCGACAGCGCCCTGCACGGCGAGCGTCTGGGCGAGACCCCACCCGGCCTGAACCCCCGCGAGTACGTCTGGGACAGCGTGCGCCGCACAGTGGCCGAAGCTCCGGCGCTGCTGGACGCGGCGCAGGCGACCTATGGCCCCGTGCCCGTCTGGGTGGTCGGCTCTAGCATGGGCGGCTACGTGGCGCAGACCCTGGGCCGCCTGGAACAGAGGGTGGCAAAGGTCGCGGCCCTGATCACGTCCGGTGTCTGGCAAGAGCCTGAAGTGCGGCGCCCCGAAACGCAGGCCTTCTTGGAAGCCCACCGCCCCCTGACCCATGCGGGCGACCTGGCCCCAAAGCCGCTGCTCCTGGCCAGCGGCGAGGCCGACCCGACCTTTCCGCTGGCGGCGCACCACGAACCGACCGCGCAGGCCTACCGGGCCGCCTATGCCCAAGTCGGGCAGCCCCAGCACTTTCAGGCGCGCACCTACCCTGGGGTGGCCCACTACACCAGCCAGCGAATGCGCGACGATGTGGTGAGGTTTCTGCTGGATGAAGTGTGACCGCTGGTGGTCCTCCGTGGCATTGAGGGTGAGAAAGCCTCGTCACTGCCACTTCAATTGCTGCTGAGCTGTCAAGACTCGCGCTGTTCTCCCCAGCCATCCTGGGGGCTAGACCTATTCATACGGATTCCGTTTGTTTCGTTAACAAATCGGGAAAACGCCGATTTGCCAACTCCACGTCCGGAACCCGTTGTTCTCCTTCTAGCTCTGCTGCGCAGCTTTGCAAGTCCGCTCGGATTTCATCGTTTTTGCAAACGATTCAATCGGAGTCCGTATCAGTGGAACTGGGTGCTGATCGGACAGACCCGAAATCACCCCCTAAACCGAGCGGCGCAAGTGACCGCCACAGCCAGCAGAAAGCCAGCGCTCACCGCTGGCTCGCTGACCTGCCTTCCGCTGTTTACTCGCGCGGGATGTTCACATCGAACAGGGCGCGTACAAATTCACGGCTGTCGAAGGGTTGCAGGTCGTCGGCACCCTCCCCCACCCCAATAAATTTGATGGGCACGCCCAGCTCCCGCACAATCGGCACCAGAATGCCGCCCTTGGCCGTGCCGTCGAGCTTGGTGACAATCACGCCGGTCAGGGGCGTGGCCTCGTGGAACTTCTTGGCCTGTTGCAGCCCGTTCTGGCCCGTCACGGCGTCCAGCACCAGCCAGACCTCGGCGGGTTCGTTCGGGTCGGCCTTGTCAATCACGCGGCGGACCTTTTTCAGCTCTTCCATCAGGTTGTGCTTGTTGTGAAGGCGCCCGGCGGTATCCACGAACAGCAGGTCCGTGCCGCGCGCCACGCGGGCGCTGGCGCCGTCAAAGGCCACAGCAGCCGGGTCGCCGCCGTCCACGCCCTGCACCACTGGAATGCCCAGGCGCTCGCCCCAGACGCCCAGCTGCGCACCTGCCGCCGCGCGGAAGGTATCGCCAGCGGCGAACATCACGCTCTTGCCCCGACCCCGGTAATACTGGCCCAGCTTGGCAATCGTGGTGGTTTTGCCCACGCCGTTGACGCCAATCACCATGACCACATGGCCCTTGGGGTCCACGCTGCTGCGCCGGGCGTCGGGGGTAAAGCCCAGCTTGCGAAACTCCGCGCGGCGGCTGTCGGGTTCCAGTTGCAGGGTCAGGGCGTCCATTAGGGCCTGCTGCAGGTTCTTGCCCTCGCTGGCGCGGATGTCTTCCAGGATTTCCTCGGTGGCGGCGCGGCCCACGTCAGCGGCAATCAGGGCGTATTCCAGGTCCTCAATGGTTTCCAGGCGGCCGGTAAAAACGTCGCGCACATCGGTGCCCAGAAAGCCGGCGGTGTCGTTGATTTGTTTGCGGGTCTTGCTCAGGCCGTCGCGCAGCCGCTCCAACCAGCTCATACGCAGGCTCCGGGCTGGCGGGACAACAGGGTCATCATGGCTTCACCATAGCGCCCAGGGCCAGGCATTATGACCGCCCCGCCGCCTCCCGCAGCAGCAGCACCTTCACCTGGCTCAGGCGGCCCCGGCTGAAGGCCCCCTTGCCCAGCACCCGCTCTCCGCACGCCAGGACCGGCACGTCGTCGCCGTAGCGGGCGCGCAGGTCAGGGTCAGCGTCCACATTCACCCACTCGTAACGGAAGTTCAGGGCGTCCAGATGGGCCCCGGCCTGCTCACACAGGTGGCAGCCGGGGCGGTGGTACAGGGTCAGCAGAGGCAGAGCCACAGCTCAGGCGGGCTGCAGCACCTGAGGCCGCGTCAGGATGGTCATGGCCTGCACCGGGGCGTACATGTCGCATTGACTGAGCAGGTCGCCCGCGCCCGAATAGGTGCGCAGGACCTGGCCGCCCTGACGCACCGCGTACAGCTGGCCGTCGGGGCCGACCTGCAGCAGCCACGGCGACTCGGTGGGTTCACCGACCAGGGTTTCCAGGGCAAAGGTCAGGCCCGGCGAGCCGTCAGCTTCGATCTTGCGCACCTTCCGGGCAACGGCGTCCACGATGTACACGGCCCCGTACTGGTCCACCGCTAGACCGTCCAGCGACCGCAGGCTGTCACTGTTGCGGTCTAGGCGGAAGGCGTAGCGGCTGAGGTACTCGCCCTGCGCCGTAAAGCGCTGCACCTCGTTGTTGCCGGTGTCCAGAACGTAAACGTGTCCGTCTGCCGAGGCCACGATAGAACGCGGCTTCTCGAAACGCCCCAGCCCCTGCCCCTTGCCACCAAAGCGGCGCACGAAGCGGCCCTGCGAGTCAAACACGACCACGTGGTGCGCCTCGGCGTCCAGCACGAACACCAGCGCGTCGGTGGCGGCAATCGCCACCGGTTGCAGCAGTTCGCCGTCGTTCAGGCCGTAGGGCCCGAAGCTCAGGAGTTCCTGGCCCTCGGCGTCCAGCTTGCGTACCAGGGCGCCCGCCTTGCCCTGGCGATAGTCCAGCAGCGTCACGTACATGTGGCCCTGCCCGTCACTACTCATGGCATTGGGCGCGCCGGGCATGCCCTTGTCGCCGCCCGACTGGTCACGCAGGCTGGCACGCAGCTTGCACTTCAGGTCCAGTAGCCGCACTGTGCCGCGCTTTTCCTGCACGCTCAGGGCCAGGGCTACGGGGTCGTTAAAGGCCTCGTCACTCAGGACACCCACGTCAATGCGCGCAATCACCTCGTCCAGGGTGGGGCGCTGGGCGGGGTCTTTTTCAATCATGTGCAGAATCAGGTCGTTGAGCTTGCCCGGCACCTCCAGGCGCACCTGTTTGGGCGGCTTGGGCGACTCGAAGACCTGCTGGTGCACCACCGCCTCGTAACTGCCCTTGAAGGCGGTCTGGCCCGTCACCATCTCGTAGGCCAGCAGGCCCAGGGAATACACGTCGCTGCGGGCGTCCACGCGGTTGCCCTTGGCCTGTTCGGGGGCCATGTAGATGGGCGTCCCCACGCGGGCGCCGGTCATGGTGAGCCGGGTCAGGACTTTGCCCACCGCAATCCCGAAGTCCATGAGTTTAACCCCACCCTCGCGCAGCACGCCGTCGGTGAAGGCATTTTTCAGGACCATCACGTTGGCGGGCTTGATATCGCGGTGCACCACATTCTGCATGTGGATGTGCCGCAGGGCATCGGCCAGCGCGCGAATCAGCTGTGAGCCTTCACTGAAGCTCAGGCTGCGGTTTTCCAGCAGGCCCTCCAGGCTCTCGCCGTCCAGAAATTCCATGGCGATGTAGTGCTCGGGGTCCTGCATGCGGTAGTCGTACACGCGCACGATGTTGGGGTGGTTAAAGCGCTTGAGGACCTCGGCCTCACGGTAAAAGCGCTTGACGAACTTGGCGTCGGCCAGGTACTTGTCCTGCGGCACTTTCAGGGCCACCACGCGGCCGTCCTGGCGGCGCCGGGCGCGGTACACGCTGCCCATGCCCCCAATGCCGATGCGCTCCAGAACCTCGTAATCCTGAAAGCGCAGGTCAATGGCCGTCTGCGCCAGCGTGTTGCGGCGCGAGGGCGGCATGGGGGTGGCGGTGCGCTGCACCCGCACCGGGCGGCCGCGCGCGTCACGCGGACCACGGTGGATGCTGGGCGTGAGCACCCGGCCCAGCCGGAAGGCGGCCGTGGCCAGCAGGAAGGCCGCCAGGCACAGCGCGCCCTGGGCGCGGCCCAGTTCGGCAAAGGCCAGGGGCGCGCCCTGCGGGCCGCCGACGCCCAGGGCCAACCCGGCCAGCACCAGCGCCAGCACGGCCACCACGCCGGCCGACACAAACCCCAGCACGCGCTCGGGCGCCCGCACAGAGAGCAGTAACCCCACAATGAACAGTGCACCCAGCAGCAGCGGCGTCACGCCGCGCCGCCCGGCTCAAGAGAAAGAGGGGTCGGCTTCATGATTCCTAGTTATACAAAACAGAACTTGCGCCGCCCTTACAGGCGAGCAAATCTAGGCGTCTGCCTCCCTGGTCCCTCCAGCGGGCAGTCACCCCGTCTGGTGTACGGCAAGGGCAGGGCTTCGGGGCATACTGTGGGCATGACCGCGCCTGCTGTGGCCACTTGCCCTCTGGTTCAGGGGTCGGCGCGGCCCTTCACCGGCTGGGGAGGCCGCCTGCACATGGGTTACCGCCACTTTCTTCCTGCTGTTTTCTTCTGCTCGTTGGCGTGTAGGGTCGGCTGTGCGGCGCCAGAGGCCGCGTGATGCCGTACTGGGCCGAACTGGTTGAGCTCTTTGAATACAAGGTCACCGATGTGCTGGAGGGCCGGGTGCCGCGCGGGGGCCGGCGCTCCCTGACCGAGCTGCGCGAGGAGTTGCTGGGCGCTCCCCTGGAACCCGCCCTGCTGCGGCGGGTCATGGAAAGTGACCGGATGTTCCGGGGACAGCAGGGAGGCCAAGCACCCCTGCCCCACCGGGGCCGCCCCGCCCCTCTGCCTCACGCGGCCTGGGAGGCACCCGCCACCGCCGACTCAGACGAAACACGCGCCTGGGAAGAACTGCACACCCTGCTATGGCACCACCGCGCCGCCCGCACCCTGCAGGAGCTGGCCGGGCACTGGCAGCGCGACGCCACGTTGCAGCGCCTGCGGGTGTTGTACACCGTCGTAGAAAATGCCGAGCGGGCCGTGGGGCCGGGGTACAAGCCCGTGCCGGTGCCCGCTGCCAACGACCCCCTGATGGACCTGCACGACCCCGAGGTCAACCAGGCCATTGCGGGCGCCCTGAGCACCCTGCTGCTGACCGAGGCGGGCCGCAGTCAGGTGCGCACCGCCCTGTCTGAGGTGCAGGCCGAGCCGTTTCCGCGCCACCCCGACGAGGACGTGCTGGCCGCCCGGCTGGCCGCCGCCGAGCGCGAGCCGATGGCCCCCGAAGCCAGAGAGCGCCTGATCGTGGCCCTGAAGGCCGAGTATCCCCTGCCGCGCGACCCGCGCGAGCGCTCGGTCATCCGTGTGGCGGCGCGTGAGGTTGCCGATCAGCTGGAGCCGCTGCTGGACAGTGCTCCCAGCCGCACCCTGGGGGCGGTGCCGCACGGCAGCGTGCTGTACGCGCAGCATCCCGCCAGCGCCATGCGCGTGCCTGATGACGGCGCCGACCGGCTGATTATCCATCTGCGCGGCGCCCAGGCAGCCCGCTGGCGCGGTCTGGAACTGCGCTGGCAGCCTATTGGCCCCAACTGGCAACTTCAGGTGGACGGCCAGGTCACGCTGCTGCGCCCTGGCCTGAGTCCCGCCGACCGCACCCAGACCGTGGCGCTGCCCGGCACACACCTGCGCCTCTTTGTCAGCGGCGCCTACCTGATGCTGCACATCGACAGTCAGGCGGCGGTCGAACTGGGCCGCCGGGCGTCGCTGGCTCGCGCGGTTTCGCTGCTGCTGGACAGCCAGGAACAGTTTGCGTACCTGCGCCTGGCCCGCGCCGCTGCCGGCCTGCTGCGCGGCGGCCCCTTGCAGCTGGACAGCCTGGGACCAGACAGCGCCCGCAAATACCACGCCGCCACGCCGGACGTGCTGCTGGCCTTTGCCCGCAAAGGGGTAGACAACCTCTCTGCCCGCCTGGGACGCACAGCCCCGGAGCAGGCCGCCGGGGCGTTTCAGGAGGCCGCCGCCGCCCTGGGGCTCCACCCCCGCGCCGCCGAGCGGCTCCACGGCGCGCTGCACGCCGCGCTGCACCGCCCCGAGCCGCTGCCCGAGCCGCGTCAGGGCGAGCGATTCACGCTGACCGACGAGGGCTTTCTCAGTGTCCAGCTGACCGATGACCCCCTCACCCTGGAAGCTGGGCCGCGCGGCGTCACCCTGCGCTACGACTACAAGGGCGAACTGGTGGCGGTGCTGCCGGGCCTGGCCCCCATGATTCTGCACGACCTCCTAGTGGTGCGCGTGCCGGACCTGCACCTGCTGCTGGTGCGCCACGGCACCTGGCTGGCCGCCACTGTGGGCCGCGACGAGCCGGTGCCCACCCTGCGCCTGGCCGAGCTGGAAACCGGGGACATCACTGCGCACTGAGAGGAGCTTTGCACCGTCTTGTTTTGATGACAGACAAACGCTGGCCTTCAGGTCATTCAGGGGCTCCGTTCCGTGCCGCTTTGAATTCGCTGACCTCAGAGCCACTGTGAGATCAATC
>NZ_JAIQXU010000046.1 GCF_020166395.1 Deinococcus betulae
TTTTGGAAGAGGTGGAATTGGCTTGGGCGACTTTAGGATTAAATTCCGTGAAATACCAAAAGGCAGCTGGTTCAACAGAAGAGTGCCTCGTCAAGAGAGCAGCGGTCACGCTTTGGGCGTGACCGCTGCTCTCTTATTTTGGTGCCAGGAAGGGGACTTGA
Organism: Deinococcus betulae; assembly: GCF_020166395.1. Lineage (NCBI taxonomy): Bacteria > Thermotogati > Deinococcota > Deinococci > Deinococcales > Deinococcaceae > Deinococcus > Deinococcus betulae. The sequence goes on from NZ_JAIQXU010000046.1 coordinate 162, forward strand.
ACCCCCACGGGTTGCCCCGGCCGATTTTAAGTCGGATGCGTCTACCGATTCCGCCATCCCGGCTACCGCCCACTGTGCTGGGGGCGCGCCCAGTATAGAAGAAAAACCTCGCCTATGGGGCGAGGTCTGTGGTGGAGGTGGGCGGAGTCGAACCGCCGTCCAAAGGTCCGTTCAGCGTGCGTCTACGTGTGTATCCCACTGTTTGGTTGTCGGGTCACCGCTCACCAGTGGGCGGGTTCTCGCTGACCGTATCTCTGCTTAGTTTCGCCGTCAGCTACAGAGCGTTGCCTGGGCTAGCCTTCTTTTGGGTCAGTTCGCGCGGCGCCAAAGGCCGGGCTTCGCGGTCACTGGCTTAGCTTAAGCAGCGTAAGCAAAGGTTTGTTCGTTGCCAGTTAATGGCTTTGCCGTAGTTTTACGAGGCCAACGGCACCTCGACACGCAACAGCGCCTTCAGTTCCCCTGTCGAAACCGGGTCACCCCCAGAGCAGGCTGAATTTCTTCAGCCCGCACAGTCTATCAGCTTCAGCTGACGGACGTTTGACGCAGACGACATTTGAATCTAATGGAAGCTTCTGTTCCCCCTGCTGTTTGCCGCGAGGTAGCTGGTGGACCTTTGCCGTTTCTGAGGGGTCTAGAGCGCCTTTTCTCTTTCAGAAGCGGCGAAATCGTCCATGGAAATTGCGCCACTGCTTCTGCCCAAAGGCATAGACCGGATGGGTCCAGCGCCCCGCCACCACACCTTCTTGCAGGGCCGCCAACAGCTGAGCCGGCGTATTGACCGTACGAAAAGGCGTCTCGACCCAGGCCTCCCCTATGTCCCGCAGGGTATGGGCGTCGCTGCCAGCACACATGGGCAGGCCACGCTGATGCGCCCAGGCCTCGGCGGCCCGGTTCCAGCGGTGACGTGACAGGCGCGAGTTGAAGGTTTCGACGATGTCCACCTCTCCGGCAATACGCTCGGTGGCCTCTGGCCGCAGGCGATAGCGTTTCAGGGGGTCAAAGCCATGTTGCAGCAGCACCAGTCCTCCCTGGGCCTTGATCTCGCGCACGGTCTCTTCTGGCGAGAGCTGAGGGGGAATGCGTTCCTGCAGAAAGAGGCCGATCAGCTCGCCTTCACTGGTCGTGATTTCCTCGCCGGCGATGACGCTGAGGCGGTCATCCAGTCCCAGATCGCGCACGATGGCCTGCAACTCTAGGCCGCCGCGGTGCTGGTCATGGTCAGTCACAGCAATTACGCGGGTGTTGGTGCGCAGCAGCCAGCTGGGAATGTCACGCAGGGGCGTGCGGCAGTCATGGCTGACCTCGGTGTGTAGGTGCAGGTCCACGCGCATCACCTGCACGCCCTGCCGGAAGACGATGTTGTTCTGCATGGCGGCCGCCGGGCGTGGGGTCCAGCCCAGGGCCCCGCCTATTCGGTCCTGCACCGCATGCACCAGGGCCACGGGCCAGGCTCGGCGTAGAGGCGTCTGACGGGGTGCCTCTGGGTTGGGTGGGGGGAGAGGAGGGCCAGGCGGCATTACGACCTCCCTCCTGTGGGCACCAGCACGTGCAGCGCCCCAGGCCAGGCGTCCACGCGCACCACCCCAGTTACGCCGGGCATAGGCGGCCTGACCTCAGCGTCCACATGAAACGCCTGGCCACTGTAGGGCACCTCTATGCAGGCGGCGCGGGTGCTGTCCACGCTGGCCAGAGCCTCGAAGTCGTCGCGGGCCAGGGCGGCCAGGTAGGCCAGCAGCCCCTCGCGGCCCGCCGCGTCAATGCGGACCACATCCAGCTGGCCGTCGCTGGGGTCGGCGTGGGTGGCCAGGCGCAGCCGGGGCCCGGTGGCGCGCGTGTTCATGACTTCGAGCAGGGCAAAGGCTGTCTCTGGCTCTGGCTGTCCGTCGAGTGTCAGAGACAGAGGAGGCGGATCAAAACTGGAGAGGCTGGTGGTCAGGGCCTGCACGGCGCGCAGGGGACTCTTGCCGGCTTCGGGGTCGTATTCGGCCAGTACGTCGGCGAAAGCGCCGCAGCCGCAAGCCTCCAGAAACAGGTCTTCGCCCCAGGGGGCCGTCACGCGCCCCAGGTCAAAAGGGACAGCGGAGGCGTCCGTATACGCCGCGATGACCTCGGTGGGGGTGCCCTGGACGCCCAGGGTGCGGGCCACGTTATTGGCGGTGCCCAGCGGAATGACCCCCAAGGTCACACCCACCTGCCCAGCCAAGTGGAGCGCTGCGGCCCGCACCGTACCGTCGCCGCCCGCCACAAAGACGGTGCCCTGCACGTTTTTTAAGACGGCGTGCAGCTCGGCTTCGGAGGTCGTGGCTTGGTAGACCGGCGCGTACCCAATGCCATGCAGCGCCTCCACCAGATCGTCTGGCGTGCAGTGCCCGCTGCCACCGGCTCTGGTGTTGTAAATCAGGGTTGCTGGCCCCTGGTCCAGCGTGGTTGCTGCCACTGCGCCGCTTGCTGCTGTCATGCCGCTACTGTAGTCAGGGCGTGCCGTGGATGCCTTGAGCAAATCATGGGAGAAGCCGCCGCCCCGCAAACGCCGTTAGCTAAGAGGCCGGAACCGGAGGGCAGACGGTCTCCACCTTCAGCAAACCCTGAGCGAGTGTGTTCGCGGCTGTGCCGGGCGTGTACCCTCAACACATGAACCGGAACCTGTGGCTGAAATGGCTGCTTGGCGGCCTGATGGTGTTCACCCTGGGCGCCTGCGCGCCCGGCGGCGATGTGGATGACGATGACGATACGGTCATCGAACAGAACGACGACGACGATTAACCCGTGTTGTGAGGCGACGCCCCCGGCCCGCTGGTCGGGGGCCATGCTGTGGGAAGCAGTCTCCCAGCGCTCGCCGTCAGAGCGAGAAGTGCCGGATGCTGCAGACTGATGGGCTCTCCACCAATTCTCAGACTCATCCTGTTCTATCGCCCCACCTGTCTGCTTGCTGGGGTGATTCGTGTCTGGCCTACGGCGCTTTGTTGCTGGATTTGTCTTCTGCCCGGCGCAGAGTCACCCAGTCCTCGTAAGCCAGGGCGGGCAGCAGGGCAAAACTGCCCACAAACAGAGAAGCGAGAGCTGCTGGCACCCGCAGGGGTGTGCGGCCACTGAGCATCAGATACAGGGCGCCCAGGGTGGACAGCGCGCCGACATCCATGAACATCACCCGCGCCAGGGAACTGCGGGTCAGGGTCTCACGGGTGCCCAGGTCGCCGGGGCGGCGGCGCCCAAACACCGCAGTCAGCACCAGCATGAGCAGCAGCCCCAGGTACAGGCGGATGCGCCGGGGCGAGGGCGTGCGGTAGTCGTCCAGAGACATGACCCAGCGTAGCGCCCGCGCGGGGTAGGCTGAGGTATCGACCGCCCCACATCTATTAAGGCCCGAAAGGGGAGAGACCCGCATTCCTGCCCAGACCCCCGCCACCCTGATTTATAACCCCCGCGCTGGCAGCAGCCACCGGGCGCCCCTGGCCGCGCTGTGCGGCGCCTTACAGGATGCTGGGTTTGCCGTGACGCCCCATGTGACCCAGCATACGGAGGCCCTGGGCGACCTATTGCGTGGCGTCCGGGGCACCGTGTTTCTGGCCGGCGGTGACGGCACCCTCCGCACCGGCGCGCTGCACCTGCTGAGCCGCCCAGAAGTGACGCTAGGGGTCATTCCGATGGGCACCGCCAACAACGTCGCCCGCGCCCTGAACCTGCTGGGCGACCCCCTGGGCGTGGCTCGCCGCTTTGGGCAGGCGCGACCTGTCCCCTTCGATGTGGGCCGGGTGCGGGGGGGCTGGGGCGTGGACTATTTTCTGGAGGCCTGTGGCTGCGGCCTGTTTGCGGACATTCTCGATGACTACGGCCCGCATCAGGCCAAAAGCCCGGTGCGGGCGCTGGGGTCCATGTTGGAAGCCTTCAGTACCCACCGGCCGCTGGGGCTGCATGTGACGGTGGACGGGCGCCCGCTGCCCAGTCCCCCCGTCGCTGTGCTGGAAGTCATGAACACGCCCAGCACCGGCAACGGCCTGAACCTGGCCCCTGATGCGCAGGTGGGCGACGGCCTGCTAAACCTGGTGCGGGTGGATGGCCTGCGCCGCGCGCCCATGCTGACCTATGCCCGCGCCCTGCGCCTGGGCACCTTTCACCGCCTGCCCAGCGTCAAGGAAACGGTGGGACGGCATTTTGCCATTGCCGATTCTGGGCAGGTCTGGCACATAGATACAGAACTCCGCCGCAGCACAGAGCCGGGCGGAGCGGTGGAAGTGGATGTGGTCGTGGGCGGTTTACAAATGCTTGGGTTTACCGCATAGAATGGGCTTCATCCCCGTTTTCACCCGCACTTGCTGTAGCCGCAGGCCTGGCATTTCAGGCAGCCTTCTTCACGGATGACCGCCTTTTCCTCGCAGACGGGGCAGCGTTCGCGGGCCATGCCGTCCACACTCACCCCAGCTGGAGCGGCGCTGACGGCCAAGGTGTCGGTGCTGCCGCCGGCAAGCCTAGGCAACTGCGCGGCCTCCATATCCTTCTGGAAGGTTTCCAGCGCCACGGCGATCAGATCGGCCTTGCTGCCTACCAGGCGGCCGTTGTAGCTGCCGTACAGGCCACCGTTGATGCCTCGCAGCGTCTTGATGATGGCCTGGGCGGGAACGCCGTGTTGCAGCGCAATAGACACCACGCGGCCCAGCGCCTCGCTGTCGGCGTTGGCTTCGTCGCCGGCGCGGCCCGAGATGACCATGACCTCCACTGGCTTGCTGTTCAGGTGATTGACCGTCACCAGGAACGAGCGGCGGTGGCCGCTGGTGGGGTCGGTCAGTTTCACCATATCGGTAATGCCACTCAGGCGGGTGGGACGCTCGTACTGGGGCTTGCTGGGTGCAGCGGGCTTGACCACTGGGGCCGCCGGTTGGGGCGTGGAGACCGGGGCGGCAGGTTGAGCCTCGACTTCGCCCATGACCTCAGCCGCCGCCTGCACAGATTCCTCGGCCTTCTCTTTTTTCTTCTTGCTGGTGGACAGTACCTGAAACTGGCGGCTGCCGTCGCGGTACACCGTAATGCCTTTGCAGCCGGTGGTATAGGCCTCGCTGTAGGCGTCCTGCACGTCCTGCACGGTGGCTTCATTGGGCAGGTTGATGGTCTTGGACAGGCTGTTGGCGGCGTAGCCCTCGGCATCGAAGGCGCGCTGCACGGCGCCCTGCATCCGTACGTGGTCCACGGGTTTGATGTCGTGGGCACACACGAAGACATGTTGCAGCGCTTCGGGGATAAAGGGCAGCCCCACCACCGAGCCGTGGTTTTCGCTGACGGCCTCGGTTACCCGGTCCCAGTCCCAGCCGTCAGCCTTGTTCATGCCCTGAGGGGCCGGGTAGGTTTCCAGCAGTTCCACGAAGAGGGGCGCCAGCAGCGCGCGGTACTCGCTGCCAATCTTGCGCCAGATAAACGGGCTGAAGATGGGTTCAATGCCGCTGGACACGCCCATCAGCATGGAGGTGGTGCCAGTGGGGGCCACGGTCAGGACCGCCACGTTGCGCCGGGGCGCGTGGGGCACCTGGTCGGGGTGACGGGTGTAGACAGGGTAGACGCCGCGTTCGTCGCCCAGGCGCTCGCTCTCGGCCACCGCTTCCTCGCGCAGCGCGCTCATGATGTCGTAGATGGTCTGGCGGCCCGCCTCGCTGTCGTAGCGCAGGCCCAGCTTAATCAGCGCGTCGGCCAGCCCCATAACGCCCAGGCCCAGGCGGCGCAGGTCCTGGCTGGCCACGCGGTTGTCTTCCAGGGCAAAGACATTCACGTCCAGCACGTCATCCAGAAAGCGCACGCAGGTCCGAACGTCGGCGCGGAAGGTGGCGTAATCAAAGTCGCTGCCCTTCACGTAGGCGGCCAGGTTGATGGCGCCCAGATCGCAGGGTTCGCCTACTGTGAGTGGAATTTCACCGCAGGGATTCGTGCTGCGAATTTGATAGCGCTCGCCCAGATTCTTCAGCGCGCTGTATTCGTTGATGCGGTCTACAAAAATCAGGCCAGGTTCGCCCGTGCTCCAGGCGTGCTGGGCAATCTGGTCCCACAGCCACTGGGCCGGAATCCCGCTCTGACCCTTTTTCAGGGTGTAGGTGGGCACGCCCTGCGCGTCGTCCTCGGCGCGCACGGGCAGGTCAGGCAGTTGCCCCTTGAAAGCACCCGTCTGCGGGGCCAGGTAGTACTTGCCCGGCACCTCCTGCGCCTGCACCGGCCACACGCCCCCCGCCTGCAAGGTGTCCCAGAAGGTGCCGCCCACCAGAATCGAGATGTTGAACGTCGAGATGTCACCCTCGGCGGCCTCGCGGTCAAGGTCCTTGGCGGTCAGGAAATCCAGCACGTCGGGGTGGCCAATCGAGATGGTGGCCATACCCGCGCCGCGCCGGGTGCCGCCCTGGCGCACCACCCGCAGCACGGGCGAATAGACGAAGCGCAGGGTGTTGACGGGGCCGCTGGTCTCGGCGCCTCGGTTGGCCCATTCGAGGAAGTTGTCAAAGATTTCCAGCAGGAAACTGACAGGGCCGCTGCTCGTACCGCCTGAACCCCGAATGGGCGCACCTTCGGGACGCATGGTGCTGAGGTCAATGCGGGGTTCCAGGCCCAGTTTGGCGTCTTCGGCAACCTTGCGCGCGGCGTCTACAATGCCACCCATGTCGTCAGGGACGGTTTGGACGCCCTCGGGCAGGGTTGCCACCACCGACACACCATTGGCGCGGGCGAGCGCCACCACGTCAGGCCGGATGACCTGCCCGTACACCACGCGTGTCCAGTTGCGCACGGCCACCGGCTGCTTGTCGCCGTCGGGCTGGGTGGGGGGGCGCATCAGCCCTTCGATGAAATCCCTCACATCGGCGTGTGTCGCGCTCATGTAAGCCCAGCCGCGCACGCCCGCATCGGGGCGGCTGCCCTGGGCGCGGGGGGTGTACACGTCCAGATTGACGCCGTTGCCGCCGCCCACTTTGGTCACCAGCGCGAGCTTCTTGGCGACTTCCATGACTCCTTCAAAGCTGGCAGGGGCGTGCTCGGTGGCCCCCTGCACAAAGCAGTTCAGCACGTTGCCGTGCGCGGTGCCGGCACCGGCCAGCACGCGGCCGCCGGGGCAGAACTTCTTCTCGGCCATCAGGTCGTAGTACTGCTGGGCCCAGTGGGGCCGCACGTCGGGCGCCTCGGCCCCCGCCACCCAGTTGGCAATACGGCGGAACATCCCGCCCAGGTCGCCGTCGCCCGGTTGCAGGTACTGCCGCCCGGCGATGTGGTGGGCGTTCTCGTCAAAATTGGTCAGAGGCTGGGCGCTTTGGGTGGTCATAGGACAGCTCCTTGGGGGGACTTCAGGCAACGCAAGAGACACGCCGCCGGACGTTTGGCGGAATGTGTCATAGCCTGAACCCTTTCTTTTCGCTGCGCGGACTGTAACACGCAGGGCACAGCCAAGGTACTACATGTTGTGCCGTGCATGCTGACTGCCCCAAGATGCAGCACTCTCTAGGTGGTTTTTCTAGTGTCTCAGACGGTCAAAAGGCGCCCTAGCTATTGAGAGTTGGGCCACCTCTATGCAGGCTGCCCAGTCTAGAGGAGCCCAGGTTTAGTGGCGCTCGGGTTTGGCCTCGCGTTCCATAAGTTGCGCCACGCCCTGCTGCGGGCTCCAGTCGCCGCGCGTCACCTGCGCCACCGCCTGCACGATGGGCAGGTCCTGGCCGTGCGCGGCGGCCCAGGCGCTCAGCAGGCCAGCGGTGCGCAGGCCCTCCACGACCTTCCCACCCTGGCCAGGATGCTCGCCGCGCGCCAGCGCTTCGCCGGCGGCGCGGTTGCGGCTGTGGCGACTGGTGGCCGTGGCGACCAGGTCGCCCAGCCCGCTCAGGCCATACACCGTGTCCTCGTGCGCCCCGCAGGACTGAAGGTAACGGCTCATTTCGCGCAGGCCGCGCGTAATCAGGGCGGCTTTGGCGTTGTCACCGAGGCTCAGGCCGTCCACCAGACCGGCAGCTACCGCCATGACGTTTTTCACCACGCCGCCCAGCTCCACGCCGGTTTCGTCCTCGCTGGTGTACACACGCAGGGCCGGGGTCATCAGGGCCCCCTGGACCGTGCGGGCAAAGCCGGCGTCGCGGCTGGCCACCACTGTGGCGGCGGGCAGACCGCGCCCCACTTCCTCGGCGTGGTTGGGACCACTGAGGACCGCCACGCGCGCGAAGCCCAACTGCCGGGCCAGCACCGTGAGCTGTCCGCCGTCGGGCGCCAGGCCCTTGGCGCACAGCACCAGACCCAAAGTTCGGGGCAGAGCCGCCAGCAGTTCCGGCACGCCCACGCTGGGCACCACCACCAGCGCGAACGGCGCGTCCTGGATGGCTTCCCCCAGATGCGCTGTGACGCCGAGGCCTGGGGGCAACGACACCCCCGGCAAATATTCAGCGTTGACCCGTTCGCTCTGCAGCGTCTGGGCAAATTGGGCGCGGCGTGCCCACAGCGTCACGGGACCGTTGCGTGCGGCATTGACGGCCAGGGCCGTGCCCCACCCTCCGGCGCCCAGGACCGGCAAAGGCGTCATGCACCCGCCCCACTCGGCGCCCAGGCAAAGACCCACACGCGCGGCGCGTCGGGGGCTGGGGGGGCGTAGTCCGGGTATTCCACAATTTCCCAGCGGGCAAAACCAGCCGCTTTTAGCAGCGGTTCCAGATCAGCGGGGTCATAGCCGCGTTCGCGGTGGGTCTCGATAAATTCCTCTCCCTCGACGCGGCACAGCGCCTGCACCACGCCCAACCCCGAGTCCGGCTCGAAGTGGTGAGACCAGTGGTAATGCACCTCGGCGCCGCCCGGCATGGGCGCCAGGCCCTCGATAGCGTCTCCCTCCCACAGCTCCTGCACACCCAGGCGCGTGTTGACGTCGAAGGCAAAGAGGCCGCCGGGCCGCAGGTGAGCGCGGGCCTGGGTCAGGGCCGCCCCCAGGTTGCCTGGGGTCAGGAGGTTGTTCAGGCTGTCAAAGACGCAGGTTACGAGGTCAAACCGTTCGGGCAGGGCAAAGCTCCGCAGGTCGCCTTGAACGAAGGGCACGCCGGGCAAGCGGTGCCGGGCCTCGGCCAGCATCGCCTCGCTGAAATCTAGACCTGTGACCGCCCAGCCAGCCGACTGCAATTCGCGGGTAAAACCGCCTGTGCCGCAGGCCAGATCCAGTGCGGTGCCGGGATGAGTCAGTCCGCCGTCGCGGGCATATGACAGCACGAAATCGGCCCAGTGGTCATATTCCACGTCGGCCATGATGGCGTCGTAGACCGCGGCCAGGGCTGTAAACGGCTCCCGTTGCATGAACGGAAGTATAAAGCCCGTCTCCGTACCCTCTGGCGCAGCCCGCACGAGGATCTGCTCCCGCTAGCACTTCAGGCGGTGAACTTCTGGTGAGGTAAGCAGCAAGAGAACTGGGTTGGGCCTGGCTGTGTGGGTCGTCTACGCTCAGCGGGCACCCCACCTTTGCTCTGGAGGACTGTCCATGAACCACCTTGCTCTGGCCGCCCTTGGCACCTTGACCCTCAGCGCCTGCACTCTGGCGGGCAACCCCATCAAGAAAGACGTGACGGGCCAGTTGCGCGGCTTTAACAGCAATCAGAACCTGGGCCTGGCCATCGTGGGCTTTAATGGTGGTCAGTACACCGCTGACGGCACGCAAAGTCAGGTGATTGACAAGTTCCTGACGGGCGGCTTCGCGCTCGACCTGCCCACCAACCTGCCCTACGGCACCTACCGAGTGATTGTGTTCCGTGACGCCAACAATAACAACCGCTACGACACGGGTGATACCGTACTGAGCGCCGATAACGGCAAGCGCTTACTTTACGCCCAGCGCGAGAATCAGTTTGTTGCAGGCACTAAAGCAGGTTGGAACTTGGTAGATAGCTCAGGCTATGTGCAAACGACCCTGCTGAATAATTACGACTTGAACGCCCAGTAATCAGGGTGAATAAGGAAAGGGAGGCTTGGTGGCCTCCCTTTTCCTTTGATCTAAAGCAGCTGTTCGAGTGCCTTCCGACGCTCCTGAAGTTCTGCTTCAGGGATAACTGGCTGCCCTAACGGCACTTCAATATCTCCTAGAGGCCCCCAGCTGACACAGCCCAGCATCTCTGGTGTCTCTGGTAAGATTATCGGTTGGCTGAGCGGGCGAATTCGCAGCAGCAGCGCATGAACCCAGGGCCGGTTGCGGTAGTGAAAGCGCCGTTCAATCGCGGCAGCTGTGAGCGCCTGCAGGGGTTCCAACCGGAGAGCAGCGTCCAGTGCCTCAATTTTATGAACAGCCACAACCTCGGCCAGGGCCGGCAACTGAATCTGGCCGGGCACAGGATCGTCGCGCAGCAGGTCGCGGTACTGCGGCTGTAACTCCTCTGGATTCTGGTGCAGGAACGTGGGATAGAGGAGAAAGGAACGGCGTTCGACCTCAAATCCATCGTGCGTCTCCATGATGCCGCCCTTCCGGATCAGGAGGGAAAGGCGGCCCTGGATGAGCAGTCGGGTCTGGGTGTCCCATTCTTTGAGAGCGTGGGTCATGATTCTATTGTAGAAGATGCAGCAGCCTGATCAGCCCTCTTGGAAACGCATGTTAGGCCGAGTCCGATAAGGAACCAGGCTAGAGGTGCGAATCTTACAACTTCTGGCCATGTAAGAAGATAGGTTCCATAAGCGGCGATAGCAGCACTAATAACAGGAGCATCTGACCAGCTACGAGTAAAACTGAGGCCCAATAGCCATATGAAAAGCGCAGTTGCTGGTAGGCCATAAGTGAGGGCGTAGTCGAAGTATTCATTATGAACTTTATTTATAGGAATTTCAAAGAGAACCTTTTTGCCATCCGTTTCTGAAATGATGAATCTTGGAGAAGCGAGAGAATCACCTCTCAATCGAACTACACTTGTATACTCTTTCCTATATCCCTCTTCTAAAAGCATTTCTGTAGAAAATGTGGACATAACTTTCCAAAGCCCAGGCACACCCCAACCTGTTAGTGGTTTTTGGCCTATACCAATCAGGGCAGATTTGTATAGAATAGTTCTTCCGCTATTATTAAAAATTTCTTCTGCGTGACTAAATTGTCGACCACCAAAGCAAAAATTTCCTACAACGGCACAAATTATTCCTAAAGATAGACTCAGCCAAATACGTGCCGGAGGACGTATGCGAAAAAGTAAAAGGCCAGTTCCCAAAAAGCCAGCGAGCCAAGCGCCACGACTCATAGAAGCCACCAGGCCCCAGCTGACAAGGAATACTAATATCCAAGACAATTTATGCTTAGAGCGATAAATGTGCCAAATCGTAAGAGGTAATAGTAGGGCAAGAGCGCCTCCCATATATCCCCTATTGCCTAATGTCCCACCTGCCACTGTGGCACTCATCCCCTCGGTGGCGTTAAGACCGGGTACACCTAGAAGCTGCAGTTGCTGAAGAATGGCAACTAGAGAGAGGACGCCACCACAAATTGAGAGAAATTGACCAACCCTATTCAGTACTGTACCAAGTGGAGCACTACTCATCCATGCTGCTCCACTCAATGCAATGAGACAATAAATGAGGTGCATAAGAATACCATCGGCTCTATCTTCAGGACCCATCCAAAGCGGGATTAGAGGACGCAGCCAAAGGCTTGTTACTAAAAGCCAGCCACTAAAAAGTAGTACAGGAAGAACCATCCACCAATCCATTGTGGCTTGAGCTCGCCAAAATAAAAGACCAGCCGTAGGGGCAAGCACAATATAAATCCACCAAAGTTTGGGTATGAGATAAATTGAATCTGAGGATAAGAAAACCCCTGGATTAATTAATAATAATAGAATACAGAGCTCAAAAAGAATTAGGAGAATAGGTACCTTGATGTTCTCAGCTAGATGAGAGGCCGACGTTGCGGATAATATATGTCTTTGTTCCATTGACATGTTTAACTTCAATCGCATAAGAAGTAGCGCTGGGTGAAGAGATTTGTGAAATTGTTACACCATCATTACAAGCTATTGCGTAAATGTTCTTTAAGTCACCCACTTTTGCATATACATTTTGGTCTATTAGATACATAGCCTGTTTACTTTTGATCTCATTTGCGCATCCTAGAGCTGATGCATCATATGCTCTGCTCTGCGCACCAAGGATAGTTGGAACTAAGACGGCTATCAACAAGCCTATGATTGAGATCACTATAAGAAGCTCGATAAGAGTAAAACCTTGTTCTTGATAAAACATATTATATCCTAGATAACTAAAGCCCCCATCATGAAGATGGGGGGGGCGGAATTTGCTACTTATCTACTCTTAGCTCTTGGCAGTGTTAGTCAATGCCTTTTCAGTGATCGTGTAGTTTTTGGTACCACTTGGATGAGTTGCGGTGCCTGTAAATGTGGTCTGAGTACCAGCGGTTACATCCCAAGCAACTTGCGAATCGCAGTTAGGAGCATAATCGCCAACCAAAGCGGCTTTAGTGGAGGCATATGTATTCTTGTCAATCAGATACAGCGCCTGTTTATTCTTAATTTCATTTGCGCAAGCGCTGGATGCTGTGTCGTAAGAGCGCTTCTGAGCACCTAGCAGGTTAGGAATTAGTACAGCGGCCAGGATGCCGATGATGGCGATAACGATCAGCAGCTCGATCAGGGTGAAGCCTTGGGTCGTGTTCTTCATGGTCTTTCTCCTGGGTGCGGCGGGCCGGTTAAGGGATAAATGGGCCAGGCCTCGCCTATTTATGGCAGGTAGCCGGTGTCGGGTGTCTCCCGTCCTTGCTTGACCCAAGTGTAGGCGGCACGTTCTCACAGGAGTCTTACCGGATTGCAAGGCAGTGAACGTTTCTATGTCTAAGTATTCATGAGAAAAAGCTGCGCCTGGCGCGGCTTGGATGGACAGAAGCTCCTAGAGCCAGCTTTGTAAGAGTTTGACCATCCCCTCTGAGTGATATGCTTTTGGGCAGTTCAGCCTGGGCACTCGCCCTGGCGAATAGGCTGCTCTCGTGTGAGCAGCTCCAAGTACATCAACAGGACGTGCGTACGGCGCTGGACAACGGCTCCAGCTCCGCGCCGCTGTCAGAGGAGAGGCTTTTGGAACTCACGCCACGCGTGCCGCCGCACAGTAATGACGCCGAAATTAGCGTGCTGGGCAGCATTTTGCTGGACAACGACGCACTGGGTCAGCTGGGTGATTCAGTCACTCCCGAGATGTTCTACCGCGAAGGTCACCGCAAGATTTTTACGGCCATGCGTACCCTGCAAGAACGGGGCGAACCGGTGGACCTGGTGACTCTCAGTGAAGATTTGCGGGTCAAAGGGCAATTGGATGAGGTAGGCGGCTTGACCTACCTGATTGGTCTGTCAGACCAAGTGCCCACTGCTGCTTATGCCGAGCATTACGCGCGTATCGTGCAGGAGAAGGCCACCCTACGCGCGCTGATTAGTGCGTCGGGCAAGGCTATGCAGTTGGCCTACGAGGCCCAGCTGCCCCTAGAAGACCTACTAGACCGCGCTGAGAAGATGATTTTCGAGGTGGCCGAGCAGAAGAAAAAGGGTGAAGCCTTTCAGGCCATGAACGAAGTCGTCACCGAGACCTTCGAGTACATCACCCTGCTTCACCAGAACAAGGGCATTCCAGACGGCGTCAGCAGCGGCTTTCGTGATCTGGACGAGCAGATCAGTGGGCTACAGAAAGGCAGTCTGAATGTGCTGGCGGCCCGGCCGAGCATGGGCAAGACGGCGTTCGCCCTCTCTATCGCCCAGAATGTGGCCCTGCGCGGTGAAAAGGCGGTGGCGGTGTTCAGCCTGGAAATGCCCGCTGTTCAGCTCGCCCTGCGCATGCTGTGCAGTGAGGCGCGGGTGGACATGAACCGGATTCGTTCGGGGCAGCTCAATGAACGCGACTTCGAGCGCCTCGCCCATGCCGCTGGCCGCCTGGCCGACGCCCCCATGATTATCGACGACGAACCGGATCTGACCCTCAACGGCCTGCGCAGCAAGCTCCGGCGAATTGCGGCGCAGCACGGGCAACTGGGTCTGGTCGTCATTGACTACTTGCAGCTCATGTCGGGGGGCAAAAGCAGCGGCGGCAGCGACAACCGTCAGCAGGAAATCAGCACCATCTCGCGCGGCCTCAAGGGGCTGGCGCGTGAAATGGAAGTGCCGGTCATCGTGCTGTCGCAGCTGTCGCGCGCCGTAGAGCAGCGGCCCAACCACCGCCCCATGCTCTCGGACCTGCGCGAATCCGGCGCCATTGAGCAGGACGCTGACATCGTGATGTTCATCTACCGCGACGAGTATTACAACAAAGAAACTGATCAGCAGGGCATTGCGGAAATCATTATCGGCAAGCAGCGCAACGGCCCGGTGGGCACTGTTAAGCTGCAATTTCATAGCGCGCACGTGCGGTTTAACGATCTTGCGCCGGAGGGTGTGTAATGGCGGAAGACCACAGCAAGGCCAATCAGGGCGCTGGGCAGCGGCGTCGGCGCCGGCGTCGGGGGGTGCCAACCCCGGCCCGACCCGGTCAAGTCACCACCACCACGGCGGTGCCTGTGCCCGCTGCGCCCAGCAAACGCGGCCAAAAGCGCCCGCTGGCCGAGCCTCGCATCGGTGTGGGCTGCATCGTGCTGCGCGGCGAGGAGATTCTGCTGGTGCGCGAGCGGGGTCGCTGGTCACTGCCCAAGGGTGGCCTGGAAGCGGGCGAACTGGTGCAGGACGGCGCCCGGCGCGAGACTTTCGAGGAAACGGGACTGGTCGTCGAACTGCGGGACCTGGCCTTTATCGTCGAATTCCAGGCAGTGACCTGGGGCCATCACCTACAATTTTTCTACACGGGCCGCGAGGTCGGCGGCAAGCTGGAGCCGCGCGATCCCGACCGCGACGTGCAGGAAGCCCGCTTCGTGCCTATTCGCCAGTTGCGCGAATTCATCCGGTTTCGCCCGCGTCTGGTCGCCCTGGAAACCTGGCTGCGCGAGCGCCGGCCCCGGCACTTTGTCTTTAACCTGGATAAGGAGCCGGCCATGCTGCGTAAACGCCGCCGGGTGGGTGAGATGCCCGCAGCGCGCGCTCCCGAGCCAGAATTCACTGACGAACCAGATTTATAGCCTGAGGCGGCTGGGAATCAGTCGCCCCAGTAGGTCAGCTGGGATACAGGCCAGGGGCTGTCTCCGCAGCGATAGAAAGGGCCACCAGACTGGCAACAGCAGGGCGTCTTCAGGACACCAGCAACTTGCAAAAATATCGAGCTGCTTCAGTCCACTTGTCTTAGTGCTGCTCGTGGCTTTTTATGGGTGACCAGACCTCGTGGCGCTCAAGGCCTTACCTCTTCGCTCCAGAGCAAATATCACTCCAGAGATGGCGTGAAGTGGAATTGATAGTAGTCGGCTATCAAGTCATTGCAACACCGCTATGAGGTCGGTTCGCGCCTCTTTGTCTGGCTTACTAAATCTGCTATCATCAGAATATGAAGCGTCTGTTACGCAAAGAGGCCGATCCACTGCCTGCCAGCGGACGCGGCTATATACACGTTTGCCCTCAGTGTGCCCAGGCCATGACGCTGCATGACCTGCGCGACGGCGACCAGGCTTACTGGTGTCACCCCTGCGGACAGGGTCACCGGGCCAGCGACCCGCCGCCCGGTGCGCTGCGGCTCCTGCCGACGGCCAGCTGAGCACACGCCGCAGCCCTGGAGAAAGCGGGTCAAGTGCCCGCCCATGCCTCCGGTATGCTGTGCCCCATGACCCAGTACCTTGCTCCCACTGCGCCTGTCGCTGGTCCCGCGCTGAGCGACCTGCTTGGCGGTCAAGTGATTGCTGTCACTGGGGCCGATCAGGGCTACGGCCGCACCGTCAGCGCGGCTCTGGCCCACGCTGGGGCTAGTGTGGTGCTGATAGGTGACAACAGCGAGACGCTGGCGGTTGCGGCCAGTCAGCTGGAACACGCTGGCGGCCACGCTATTCCCATCAAGGCGGACGTTGGGGTGCCGCTGGACTGGCTGAGTGCCCAGACGCGCATCCTCGATATTTTTGGCGAGCTGCACGGCATTGTGCATCTGGCCGACAAGCGCGCGCATTCGGAATTTACGGCGCTGAGTGAAAACGAGTGGATGGACCTGTTTAACTGCAATGTCAAGAGCAGCGTGGCCATTACGCAGATTCTGCGTCGCCGCTTACCCGAAACCTGGCTGACCATTATCGGGCCGCATCTGGACGAACGTGGCCTGCACGTCGCGCCCCAGCGTGGGGCCATCCGCGGGCTGGTCGAGCAGGCCTACACCGAGGACCTGCGCCTGAATCTGCTTCTGCCGGGCCGCGCCAGCAGCAGCGAGGATAAGCTGGACCGGCCCCTGGCCAGTGCAGTCCTGGCTCTGGCGGCGCCGGGACTGGGGCACCTGCGTGGCAACGTCGTGGAAGTGCCCCTGCCGCCTGTGCCCAAAGTGCGCGCGGAGTACCGGTGAGGTGTCCGTATTGCTCGGCGCCCGACAGCAAGGTGGTCAACTCTCGGCCCAGCGATGATGGCGCCAGCATTCGCCGCCGCCGGGAATGTCTGAACTGCGCCCGGCGCTTTACCACCTACGAACGCGCCCAGCTTGAACCCCTGATGGTGGTCAAGCGCAGCGGGCCCCGCGAGGCCTTTAATCCCGACAAACTGCTGCGCGGCCTCACACTGGCCAGCGAGAAGCGCCCGGTAGACGGGGATGCCCTGCGCGCTTTTGCCTATGGCTTTGAGGATGACGTGCAGGCCGCCGAGATTCGCAGCGAGGAGATTGGCCGGCGCGCCATGACCTTTCTGCGCCCGCTGGACGACGTGGCCTATATCCGCTTTGCCAGCGTCTACCGCGACTTTGACTCGCTGGAACGCTTTATCGAGGAGATTCGTGGCCTGAAAGACCGAGACGAGCAAGGGTAACAGCGGTACTCCGTTGAATCAATGTACCTCTCTATGCTCCTCTAACCGCCAGCCATGACGCTCCTCTGGATTCTGCTTAATTACGGCCCAGTTGAGAGAGCTACGTCTGCGCCCTCATAACGCGAAATCCATACCTTCTCGCGCTGCTGCGTCGCTTTCCAAGACGGCTCGGATTTAATACAGCATGCTGCTGGATTTAATTGGCATTCGTGTGACTCGCTTCGCTTGAGGATTCGCCTCAGGTGCATTCAAGACGCCATAAGAACTTGCACTTACGTGCGGCTGGGCCCTCCAGTAGCGGGGCGCGGCACTGCCGGCGTTTCGTTGGCGGGGGTGTGGCCACGCACGTCCCGCAGCAGCTCCCGGATTCGGGCGAAATCAGCGTCCAGGTCGCCGGTGGGCGTGACATACCCGATGATGCCCACCCGCTTGTGCCCCCAGTCCAGTGCGGTCACGGCGATAGGCACGCCGGCCTCTAAAGCCATGTAATAAAAGCCCGTCTTCCAGTATTCTCCGCGGCTGCGGGTGCCTTCGGGGGCCACGATCATCACAATTTCCTGTTCGCGGTTGATGACGGCCACCACGGCGTCCACAAAGTTGCCGCCTGCCCGCTGTCTGTTAATCGGAATGCCGCCGACTGCGCGCATAAACACGCCAACCGGAAAGAAAAACAGTTCTCGCTTGGCCACAAAATGGGCCGGGCTGCGCGTGGCCCATTTCCAGAACAGGCCGGGCCAGAAATCCGCGTTGTGTGTGTGTGGCGCGGCGGCACCCACGAATTTCACGCCAGGTGGCGGCTCCAGCACCGCAGTCCAGCCGAACAGGCGCAGCAGTGCAGAGGCCAGCCGGGAACCCAAAGAAGCGCGCTGACCAGGCCACAAAGGAGACATCGGCCTCAGTATAGAAAGCGGGCCCTCAGCCTCGCCGGAAGCGGGACGCGGTGCAGCGCAGGGAGGAGGGTACAGTGGTCTTTCATGGGAGAGACGGGACGCCGTCACCCAAACTGCCAGTTATGACCGAAAGAATCGCTTGATGGCGCTGCCCCACAAGTCCACTCGTGCGGAGGCTCTTATCCAGTTGTAGGCTCTGTTCTTAGCGGCCGTGCTTGATCAGCCGCCACAGGGTCACGGCGTTGCTGCCCAGCAGCAGCAGGCACAGCAGGGCCAGCACCCAGTCTTGCCGCTGCACAAAGCGTAGGGTCAGCAGGGTCCACCCAATGACCAGAGCGGCCACCAGCCAGACGCGCCACGCGGGGGCATTCATCGAAAGGACCTCATACCCGGTAGGGTAGAGCCTTCCGCCGGGCCAGGCGTCCCCATAGAGGACTGAGGGTGGTCCTGGCTGCCCTTGGACCGGACGCGGGTCGCCCACTTCATCCTGGCAGCGAGGTCAGCGGCGCAGGCGCCTTACAGAATGCGCTGGCCCATCAGGCTGGCCGCCATGCCCACCATGACCTCAGCCGTCTGGTTATGAACGTCCAGAATAGGATTTACTTCCACGATATCCATGCTGGTAACCCGGCCCGACTCGCTCAGCAGTTCCATCAGCAGGTGGCCCTCGCGGTAGGTCAGGCCGCCGGGCACCGGGGTGCCCACACCGGGGCAAACCGTAGGGTCAAGGGCGTCGGCGTCAAACGAGACATGCAGGCCCGCCGTGCCGCTCAGGCGCTCCAGCGTTTCTTCGTAGATGCGGGTGATGCCCAGCTGGTCCACCTCTTTCATGGTGTAGGCCTTGATCCCTGCTTCGCGCAGCAACTCGCGCTCGTGGGCGTCCACGCTGCGAATCCCAATCATCACGATGTCCTCGGGTCGCATGTGCCACCCACCGCCCAGGCCGGTCAGGCGTGGGTCACCCAGACCCGTCAGGTGGGCCACCGGCATGCCGTGAATGTTGCCGCTGGGACTGCTCTGGGGGGTGTTGTAATCGGTGTGGGCGTCCACCCAGATCAGGCCCAGGCGGCCGCCGCCCGGCGCGGCGCGCAGAGCGTTGCCGGTCACCGTGCCCATGCTGACGCTGTGGTCACCGCCAATGGTCAGCGGAAAGGTGTCGGTCCCCAGCGCGGCCACGCACTCGGCAGCGGCGCGGCAGGCCTCCAGAATGGGGTCCAGAAACACCAGGCCGCTGTCCCGCAGTTTGTCCACCGTTTCGGGCAGCGCCACGCGCACGTCGCCCAGGTCACTCACGGTGTGGCCCAGGTCGCGCAGCGCGCGGGCCAGGTGGGCGTTTCGCAGCGCCGACGGCCCCATATCCACACCCCGGCGCCCGGCGCCTAAATCCATCGGAATCCCCAGCAAAGACACGTTCATCGCTTCAGCCTACGGGCTGCCGGGCACTATGCCTTACGGCTGCAATTTTATGTTGGCGCGCGGCGCTGGGTAGGCGCGGCGCTGAATATTCATGCTGGAGCTGCGGGTCTGGTCCACAGCAGAAGTTCACCGTCCTCGTCGTCTGTTCGCTGCCCGGCGGCCTGAAAACCCAGTTTGGTCAGTACGCGGGCGCTCGCCGTGTTACTGAAGGCGGTTTCCGCCGTGATGACGCGCATGCCTGGCTGCGCGCCCAGCCAGGCCAGCAGCGCCCCCACCGCCTCGGTGGCGTAGCCCTGGCCCCAGGTGCCGGGCGTCAGGCCGTAACCAATGTCCTGCTCGCCGCCAGGCGTGGTTGGTCCCTTGGTCCCCAGCAGGCCAATGGCCTGACCGTCTGTCCGCCGCACCGCCAGAAACGAGCCGGGCCACGCCGCCGCTTCTGGCGGCCACTGCGCCAGAAACAGGGGCAGGAGGGCGAGGGCGTCTCCCGGCCAGTCCTCGGGGACCTGCACCGTCAATGGGCCGTCCGGGCCACTAAGCACCGCCGCAAAGGGAGCACCCTGCACGCGGCGTGCCACCACCTCGCGCGTGAGTGGAAAGAGCAGCAGCCGGGGAGTGGTCAGCACCGTCATGCGCCGAGCGTACCGGATCAAACGTTGTTTGCACCCTAAGAGCCGCTGCTCTGCGCCCCCGCCGCTCTGGCCCGGGGTGGGCGCTACACTGCCTTTATCTTCTGCTGTGTCCCGGGCCGCCCGTGCGCCCTGCCCCTGCCATGACCCAGACCGCCCTGCATCCCGTGTCTACTCCGCCTGCCCGGCTGGGCAAACGGCTGATGCTGCTGGCCGACCACGTGCATCCTTTCGTGTACCGCGAGGGTTTTCCGCACGGGGTGCCGCCTGTGGACGCGGTGCTGGCGGCGGGCGACCTGCCAGGCTACTACCTGGAATTTCTGGCCACCAAGATGACGGTGCCCGTCATTTATGTGCATGGCAACCACGCCAACGAGTTCGTAAATGAGGGTGAGGGCCGCATTGCCCCGCGCGGTGTCCTGAATGCCCACGGCCGCGTGATTGAAGAAGCGGGGCTGAGGATTGCCGGCTGGGGAGGGGTGCCCCGTTACCGGCAGGACGGCGACGGTCAGTACAGCGCGGCCCAGGCCCGCTGGGGGCTGGGCCGCCTGGCCTGGCAGACGCGGCGCGGCGTGGACGTGCTGCTGACGCACGCGCCGCCCACCGGACCACACGCTGGGTCCGACTACGCCCACCGGGGCTGTGAGGCCATCAGCGCGTTCATGCAGCGCCGCCGGCCTCAGGTGGTCGTTCACGGGCATATTCACGAGTACGAGGGCCGGAAACTGGAATACACCGACCCGGTCAGCGGCGCGCGGGTGCTCAATGCCTACGGCTACCGGATCGTCGAGGTCTGACAGCGCTTTCGATGCTGTCTAGTTGTAGCAGGCAGGGAAGTAGCGTCCAGGCAGGAGGGGAGCCGAGCGGTTCTCTGCTGCGGCGCGCTTTCTGAGCGGTCATCTTCGGTGACTTGCCCCACCCGCCATTTCGCTTAAGGTCTGCTGTAGAAGCGGCACATGCGGCGCACAGCGCATCTGGGCATACTGGCGTCGGTCAGGTGAGGCCGCGCCCAACGGGGAGCGGGCGACCAAGAGGGAGACGCCCACCTCTTCACCAACGGGCGTGCGAGCGGGCCAAGGCCGCAGCGGGGGTTCAAGTCCCTCCACCCGCCACCTCAATTCAAGTGCTAAGTCTGGTCCTGGGTCCCACCCCTGGGGCCAGCTTTCTTTGGGAGGGCGTACCATCGGAAGCGTGCCCGACGTTCTCGCTGCTCCCCCTACCGTCACCCAGCCCACCAACGCCCAGCGCCTGCGGGACTTCCATGCAGGGCTGGGCGAGGTCGCTCTAGCCGTACCCACCCCACCGGATCTGAGTCTGTTAGAGCTGCGCCGCACCCTCATTACCGAAGAATTTGCCGAGGTACAGGCCGAGTTCGCCGCGCTGCAAGTTCGTCTGGACGCCGCCGAACCTCTTCAGGCCGCCGATCTGGCCCCACTGGCGCATGAACTGGCTGACCTGCTCTATGTGGTTTATGGCGCCTTTGACCGCCTGGGCATTGACGCCGACGCGGTGTTCGCTGAGGTTCACCGGGCCAATCTGGGCAAACTGGCGGGGCCGCGCCGCGCCGACGGCAAGCTGCTCAAGCCTGAAGGCTGGCAACCTGCAGATGTGGCTGGCGTGCTGGCTGGTCAGGCACACCCCTGAAGCGAGGCGCCTCTAGCAATTGGCCGCCGGGAGAAGTATCCCGGCGGCCTGGTTCTTAAGGGGTGTGCAGGACGCCCTACCGCCTCACAGCGGGCGCTGTTATCCCCAGCGCTGTTTGGCGGGTCGGTCCGTAACCCTTAAAACGGAGTTTCTTCCTCGATCTGCGCGGCGGCTGGCCGGGGCGAGGGACGCGGAGCGGGAGCAGGACGGGCAGCCGGCTGCGGCGCCCCCTGGGCACGGTTGCCTGGGATGGCGTACCGCTCCTGCCGTTTGCCGCCCCGGAAAATCGCCAGCGTCACGTATTCAAATTCGCCGTCAGACTTCTCGCGGACGTGTTCGGGGTCGGTGCTCTTGGCGCCGCGCGAGAACTTCACGGCGGCGGGCAGCTTCATCTTGCGGCTGTCCACCGCTTCCAGTTCACGGCGGCGGTAGGCGTGGCCCCGGTGAATGACCATTTCCTCGCCCTCAGGATTGGTCCAGCGCCGCGCACCAATCAGGGTCCAGTCGAAGTCGGCCTCATTGTCCAGGGGAAACTGGTAGCCCCCCGTCGGGATCTCTCCGCTGGTCCAGCCCAGGCGGCCGTAATGGCGCTGAACATCCAGCAGTTTGTCCGCGCTCTCCACATCCACAGTGACTCTGGCGCCCAGATCGGTCATAAATTCAAGGTGCAACATCGTAACCTCCTTATGTAAATAACATAACATAGAATCCGGGTTCTGAACAGCTGCAAGTCAAGTAGAGGGGTGGGTCAACAGGTAAAAGGCGCGCGTGCCCTCACGGGCCAGGTCCGTGACCTGAAACCCCTGGGCCAGTGCGTCTCCCAGAGCTTCACGCAAGGCCAGGCGCCAGGTGCGGCGGGCTGTGGCCGAAAGGTCGTCCAGGTTGGTGGGTACCTCGGCCAGGCGTGCGGCTGAACCACTGCGCTGAAGGACCGGGCCGGGACCGTCGCCCAGTGCTTCCAACACACGCTCGGCGTGGGGCGCTGGGGCTGGGCGTGGGGTCACGGGCTGCGTCAGGTCCCACTCGACCAGAAGCCGGTCAGCAGGAAAGGCGGCGGCGCGGTCAGCCTCCAGGGCATACCAATCCGCAAGGTAAGTGCCCGCCGTGGCCCCCAGCTTGCCCAGATTCAGGCGGGCGTTACGGGCCACCAGAGGATCAAAGGTCCAGGTCATGCGGGTCAGCCCCTGGGCCAGCACCCGTTCCCGTTGGGCCAGTTTCAAGGCCACCGCCAGGCCTGTGCCCCGGCAACTGGGGTCCACGGCCAGCAGGTGTGAGTGGTGCCATACAGTGCCGTCTTGGATGGCCGGAAAACCGAAGGCCAGCCCCACTGGCTGCTCCGGTTCGCTGGTGCGGTAGGCCCCCAGCACCACGCCGCCACTGACCGCGCTGATTCTGAAGAGGGTGCCGGGCGTCACTTCGCGGTCGCTGTACCCCCAGGCGGCCACCTGCACCTCTTCAAGGGCTCGGAAGGCCCAGGGGTCGCTCACATCCTGAATCACGAAGCCGGGTGGCGCCGGATGGGCAGTCACGCCCGGCGCTCCTCGTGCAGCTCGGCCACGCGGGACACAAACTCGCGGTTCAGGGTCACGCCAGTCCCTGGGCCGGCGGGCACGGGCATCAGGCCGTCTTCCGCCTCCAGGGCCTCATGAATCACGTCGGTCTCCCAGTAACGGCTGGCGCTGCTGGTGTCGCCCGGCAGGGTAAAGCCGGGCAGCGTGGACAGGTGGATGTTGTGCGCCCGGCCGATGCCGCTTTCCAGCATGCCGCCGCACCACACGGGCGCGCCGAAGGCCTGCGCCACGTCATGCACCCGCCGCGCCTCGGCGTGCCCACCCACCCGGCCCACCTTGATATTCACCACGCCGCCCGCACCCAGCGCCAGCCCCTTGCGGGCGTCCTGAGCACTGGCGACGCTTTCATCCAGACACAGGGGTGTGTTCAGGCGGCGCTGAAGCTCGGCGTGATCCACCAGGTCGTCCCAGGCCAGCGGCTGCTCGATATAGGTCAGGTTGTAGTTGTCCAGTGCCCGCAGCCGCGCCGTGTCGGCCAGGGTATAGGCGCTATTGGCGTCGACTGTCAGGCGAATGTCGGCAAAGGCCTCACGGACAGCCCGAACCGGCTGTACGTCCCAGCCCGGCTTGATCTTCAGCTTGATGCGCCGGTAGCCCTGAGCTACATGTTGGCGCACCGTCTCGACCGTGGCGGCTTCATCGGCCTGAATGCCCAAGCTGACGCCCACCTCTACCTCGGTCTTGCGCCCACCCAGCAAAGAGCCCAGCGGGACACCCAACGTTCTGGCCCACAGGTCCCAGGCGGCCATCTCGACCATGGCGCGGGCCATGCGGTTGCCCCGAAAGGTTCCCAGGGCGTCATTGACGGCCTCGGGATTGGCGAAGGTACGGCCCAGCACACGCGGCAAAAACACGTCGCGCAGCAGGTGTAACGCCCCGGCAATGGTTTCCTCGCGGTACATGGGGGCCAGTTCCATGACGCCCTCGGCCACACCTTCCAGTCCCTCACCTTTCAGGATCAGCAGCGGCACGACCTTTTCGGTCTGCACGCCAAAGCTGGTCTCAAACCGGAACTTCAGGGGTAAGCGCACCACAAACAGTTCTGCGGCCTCAATTCTGAACATGCCTCAGTATGCGGCCCAGGCGCGCTGAAAGTGCGTGCCAGACGGCCCGCGCTGCAGGTCAAGAAATCAA
>NZ_JAIQXU010000047.1 GCF_020166395.1 Deinococcus betulae
CTTGTTGGTGGTAGTAGGGTCTTGCGGACTGATGCAAGATTCTGCCACTTTCCATCCGCGGTTCTTGGGGATTGGCATTGGCTGCCTTGACGCGCAATACAGCAGGGGTCGCGCCTCACGCGCGACCCCTGCTTCTCTCGTTCTTGAGTGATAGATCGAAACTGTGAAGCGCCACGGTTGACCCAAGCGTGTTGTTGATGCGTTTTGTGTTCCCCTGCAATAAGCAGGTCTGGTCTATGTGATCTCGATACTCGTCGGATCGAACCGAGGAGCTGGAAATGCTGGCGCCATCTCCTCCAGCGTCTGCAGCACGATCTGAGAGATGAGCAGGTTCCGAAACCATTTCCGGTCCGCTGGAATCACGTACCACGGAGCCGCCCGCATGCTAGTTGTTAATACGGTCTCGTATGCTTCGGTGTATCCCGCCCACTGGCTCCGGGCTGACAGGTCGTCTGGGTTGAACTTCCAGTGTTTGGTTGGATCGTCCAGACGCGCTTGCAGCCGCTCTTTCTGTTCCTCTGGGCTGATGTGCAGGTAGAACTTCAGAATGCGGGTGCCGCTGTCAGTCAGCAGAGCCTCGAAGTGGCGAATCTGCTTGAGACGGCGCTCAGTGGTCTGCTGGTCTATCAGGCCACCGACGCGCGGCACCAACACATCCTCATAGTGGCTGCGGTTAAAAATACCCACCAGACCATGCTGCGGCACCTGGGCATGAACCCGCCAGAGGAAGTCGTGGGCGCGCTCGGCCTCAGTGGGCACCTTAAAATTGGCGACCCGCACACCGTTGGGATTCATGGCTCCAAACACGTGCTTGACCGTGCCGTCTTTTCCGCCAGCGTCGCGGGCTTGCAGGACCACCAAAAGGGACTGCTGCCCTTCGGCAAACAGGCGCTCTTGCCAGTCGGCCAGTTGCGGCAGCAGGGTCTCCGTTAACCGGTGCCCCTCGTCCTTGGACAGCCCGCCGTCGTCACCGGTGGCCCAGTGCCGCAACTTCACCACTTTGCCGGGCCGCACGCGGTAGTCCTCAGGGTTCATGCCCCGGAGGGTAGCACCCCGTCCGGTGCGGTCAGCTTGAGGGCACGTTCAGCGATTTCCTCCCATTCGGCGGCGGTTTGCCGGCCTGCATCGAATTCGGCAGACAGCTGGGCGTGCAGTGCGCGCAGGCCGGCGTGCTCCTTGGGCAACTCGGTGCCCGTGTGCGCCTTAATCAGGAAAATCAGGCCAGCCAGGCCACTGTCTTTGGTCAGGCTGAGTTCCAGGGGTCGACCCAGCAGCGCCGGGACGTTAAACGGCGCGTACATCGGCCGGAACTTGTTGAGACCGTCGGCGTGAATCCCGGCGCGGGTGCGGTGGGCGTCGCGGCCATACAGGGGATATTTGGCGGGCACGCCCTGCCCCAGCCCTTCATAGAGACTGTTCAGCTCGTTCAGGACCGTGAAGTCGGCGCCGCTGCTCAGGCCCAGGCCCATCAGGTGCAGCAGCACACCTTCGAGCGGCGCATTGCCAGTGCGCTCGCCTTTGCCCAGTAAGGTGCCGTTGATGGCGGCGCACCCGGCCATGACCGCCGAGAGGCTGTTCGCCACGACCAGATGCGTGTCGTTGTGGGGATGAAACTCCAGTAACTCGCCGGGCACGCCGGCCGCTTGCAGGTCGCGCATGAGGCGGGGCACGCTGCGCGGCCAGGCGACGCCGTCAAGGGGCAGGCCCACCCCCATCGTGTCGCAGACCCGGATGCGGGGTGCCTGCCCAGCAGGATAGGCCGCTGCCAGGGTCTGCACCGCCTCGACAAAGGGCAGAATGAATTCACGCGGAGCGCGGGTGGCGTCTTCCAGATGAAGCCGGGGCCGCAGGCCAACGTCCAGCACGGCCTGCACGGCGTCCAGATAGGTGCGCGCCGCCTGCGCCCGCCCACCCGGCGTGAACTTGTAAAAGGTGTGATAGTCGCTGGCGCTGGCCAGCATGCCGGTTTCCCGGACCCCCAGGCCGGCCACCAGCGCCGCGTCGCTGCGGGTGGCCCGAATCCAGGTGGTGGGCTCGACTGGGTGGCCGCCGTGCCAGCGCTCTAGGGCGCCTTCCAGCATGGCGCGGTCAGCAGGGCGATACACAAAAAACTCGGCCTGCCGTAAGGCCCCACTCTGACCGGAGAAGCGGCCCATCAGGTCGTAGATGGCCAAGCCAGTCTCGACAGTCAGGGGCAAGCCGCCCTGTTGTCCGTCCCGGTGGGTGGTTTCGGTGGTCCAGGCCTGTGCAGGCAGCGAGGCCGGCCGCTCATTCGGTGCCCACACCACCTGCGGAAAAGCGTCTTCGGGAAAGGTGGCAGGAAAGAGGTCGGGGGCCGGCACATCCTGAACAGGCGTGTGGGTCATGGCTGCACGGTAGGCCGGGGCCAATGTGTCGTCAATCTTGATTGAGGAATCAATGTTAGTCTGAAGAGGTGTCGTCCCTGACCACCTCGCAGGCCTGCGCCGCCCTGGGCGTAAAACCTGCCACCCTGTACGCCTATGTCTCGCGTGGCCTGGTTCGCAGCGAGCCGGGACCGGCGGGCACCCGCGAGCGCCGCTATCACGCCGGTGATGTGCAGGCCCTGGCCGCCCGGCAGGCCACGCGCCGCGACCCCCAGACGGCGGTGCAGGACGCGCTCCAGGGCAGCCTGAACTGGGGCGCCCCTGTGCTGGACAGCGCCCTGACCGCGCTGGCAGACAGACACTTGCTGTACCGGGGACACGACGCACTGGTCCTGGCTAAGAGGGCAACCGTGGAGGAAGTGGCAGCCCTGCTCTGGACTGGCGAGCAGGGTCAGCCTGCCCCCTTACCGCTGCGCGCCCGCCTGAACCTCAGCCGGCCTCAGCGGGGAGCCAGCGCCCTGGAAGCACTGGGGCACGCCCTGACAGCAGCAGGCGCACACGACCCAGCGGCCCTGGATGCCCGGCCCGAGGCCAGAGTGCGCCACGCGGCCCGCACCCTGAACCTGCTGTATGCCACGGCCGAGCGGCAGGCGGGCGTACCTCCAGCACCCGACCTGCCGCTGCATGGGCGCCTGGCGCGCGCCTGGAGGGTGCCGGGCCACGCTGACCTGCTGCGCCGCGCCCTGGTGCTGCTGGCTGACCATGAACTGAATGTCAGTGCGTTTGCGGCGCGGGTGACGGCCAGCAGTGGGGCCAGCCTGCCGCACTGCACTCTGGCGGCGCTGTGCGCCTTACAGGGGCCACGGCATGGCCTGGCCAGTTTGCATGCCCACGACTTGCTGCAGGACACGCTGGCAGGAGGGGCCGGCGCCGCGCTGCGTCAGGCGGGGCGCCGCACGGGACACCTGCCCGGCTTTGGTCACCGCCTCTACCCAGATGGAGACCCCCGCGCCGCCGCCCTGCTGGAGGCGCTGACGGCAGCGGCTCCGGAGGCGCCCGTCGTCCAGGCGGCACACGCCCTGCAAGCGGCGGCCCTGGCCGAAACGGGCGAACGCCCCAACGTGGACCTGGCGCTGGCTGCCCTGACGCGTCTGCTGGGGCGCCCGCCCGAGGATGCCGTGACCCTGTTCGCGCTAGCAAGGGCGGTGGGCTGGCTGGCCCACGCACTGGAAGCCGGCCAGAGTGGTGGGCTGCTGCGGCCCCGCGCCCGGTATGTGGGGCCGGTCCGGGTGTAGTCCAAAGCCACCATCTATTGAGGGCCTTCTGGCCTGGGATTTTTTGAGTTCATTCCCTTCGACCCACACCCCTCCACCCGGCTGACACTGGTTTGAGGGTGCGGCGCAGGCGATTCCCAGGACTCCACCCTCCCGAAACCAGGCTGGGTGAATCAGAGTGCAAACCTCAAGGCTCAGAGAGTGGCCAAGAGCACTGGCCTCTCGCAGCGGTTGCCAAATGACACGCCCGGAACAAGGCCCTCTCTGCGGGGTACTGCAACTGCACAGGCCGTTCTTCGCACTTTCCCTTGGCTATCAGGATGACCAGTGCATTAGGCCGCCGTCTGTTTCTCTGGTGTGCTGGCCCGGATGAGTTGAAAGGCCGCGCCACCCAGCACCGCAATCAGGGTCGCGCCCGCCAGGGCCAGGCCCAGGGCCGCGCCCAGGCCGACTTCCTCGGCAATAAAACCGATGGCGGGTGGGCCCAGCAGAAAGCCGCCGTAGCCCAGGGTCGCCACCTGGGCAATCCCGCGCCCGGCCAGGGCGTGCCCGGCCACGCCGTACATCACCGGCACCACGTTGCTCAGACCCAGACCGGAGAGCGCAAAGCCCACCGTGGCAAGCAGCGGCTCCCTGGCCAGCAGCGCCAGGGCCAGCCCGGCGGCGGTCAGGAGGGCACCACCGCGCACCGTGCGCTCATCGCCCAACCGGGTGCGCGCACGGTCCCCGAACCAGCGGCCCAGCGTCATGGCCGCCACGAACGCGGCGTACCCGACGCCCGATTGTCCACCCGGCACGCTCAGCACGTCGCGGAAGTACAGCGCGGCCCAGTCGTAATTGGCGCCCTCGGCCAGCATGCCCAGAAAGCACAGGACGCCCAGCAGCGCGGCCGCCGCGCTGAGGGGCACCCGCCGGGGGGCCTGGTCACTCTGCGGGGCAGGTGCCTGGGTCTGGTCTGGCAGCAGAAAACGGCCCGCCAGCAGGCCCACCAACGCTGTCACGCCCACCACCAGCCCGGCGTGGGTGGTCAGCGGCACGCGGCCCACCAGCAAGGTGCCCAGGCCCGCGCCCAGCAGGCCTCCCAGACTGAAATAGGCGTGCAGCCGGCTCATGATGGGGCGGGCCAGGCGCTGCTCCACCGTGACGCCCTGCGCGTTCATGGCCACGTCCATGCAGCCGTTGAGCGCGCCCAGCAGGGCCAGCGCCGCAACCAGAGCAAAGAAGTTGGGCGCCACAAAAGGCAGCAGCAGCGAGAGCATGCACGCCACCGTGACCACCCAGGTGACGCGGTGACTGCCGTACCGGGCTGTCCAGCCGCCTGTAAAGGGCATGGTGCAGATGCTGCCCAGGCCCACTGCCAGCAGCGCCGTACCGATCTGCGCGGCACTGAGGTTCAGGGCGTCGCGCACACCGGGAATATTCACGCCCCAGGTGGCAAACAGGGCGCCGTTCACCATGAAGATGGCACTGACCGCGCGGCGGGCGGCCTCGGCGGCGGGCGGCGTGGAGCTGGGCTGGGTCATAGAGGAACCTCGGGAACGGGCAAAAGCAAGAAGGTGTCTGAAACGATTCAGATACGCGGGCTATACGCTACCATGCCGTCATGTCACCCGCCAAGCCTGCGGCCTCTGTTCCCCGGCCCTCTGCCGGCCGCATGACCCTGCGGGACGTGGCGCGGGCTCTTGGGGTCAGCGTGGCGACCGTCAGTAACGCCTACAACCGCCCCGACCAGCTCAGCGCCGAGCTGCGCAGCCGCATTCTGAACGAGGCGCAGACGCTGGGCTACCGTGGCCCCGACCCGCTGGCCCGCAGCCTGCGCCGGGGCCGCACTGGTGTGCTGGGCGTGGTGTATGACGCCCCACTGGATTACGCCTTTGCCGACCCGGCGGCCGCGCTGTTTCTGGGCAGCGTGGCTCGGGCCGTTCAGGGTGAGGCCCTGAATGCCCTGCTGCTGGCCAGTCCCCACGAGCCGGACGCCGACCCGACCGGGCCGGTCTGCAGCGCCAGCGTGGACGGCTTTATCGTGTACTGCGCCGCCGAGGAGAGCCCGCTGCTGCGCGCCGTGCTGGGGCGGCAACTGCCTACCGTGCTGGTGGACCACGCCCCCCACCCGGCGGCCCTGGGTGTGGGAATTGACGACGCTGGGGGGGCGCACCAGGCCGCCGCGCATCTGCTGGCTCTAGGCCACCGCACGCTGGGGGTGATCTGCCTGGAACTGGCGCCGGCCCGCGCCGCTGGCCCGGTGTCCCCTGGGCGGGAGGCCCGCATCAGCTACCACCCCACCGCCGCGCGGCTGTCGGGTTACCGCGCCGCTGTATCGGCGGTGCCGGGTGCAAGCCTCTGGCCCACCGAGACCTTGCAAAACACGCCAGAAGAAGGCGAGGTCCGCGCCCTGGATCTGCTGCGCGCCCACCCGGAGGTGACGGCGCTACTGTGCATGAGCGACGTGCTGGCCCAGGGCGCCTTGCGCGCCGCACAGACCCTGGGCCGCCGCGTGCCGGAAGACCTGAGCGTGATTGGCTACGACGACCTGCCCAGCAGTCCGGCCCTGAACCTGACCACCGTGTGGCAGCCCACCGCCGACAAGGGCCGG
Source organism: Deinococcus betulae (assembly GCF_020166395.1). NCBI lineage: Bacteria > Thermotogati > Deinococcota > Deinococci > Deinococcales > Deinococcaceae > Deinococcus > Deinococcus betulae. The sequence goes on from NZ_JAIQXU010000047.1 coordinate 6,213, forward strand.
GCGGCGGGTGAGGCCATGCTGGCGCTGCTGCGCGGCGAGGCCGCCCAGGGACTGACCCTGCCCACTCGCTTAGTGGTACGCGGCACCACGGCGGCGCCTGCCGGGGCGGCGGCTGCATTACCCTGAACCTCAATGAAGATTCTGGTGGTGGGCGGCGCGGGCTATATCGGGTCCCATACGGTGCGGCAACTGCGCCGGGCGGGGCATGACGTGGTGGTCTTTGACAACCTCAGCAGCGGTCACGCGGCGGCGCTGCCGCCCGAGGCGACCCTGGTGCGCGGCGATCTGCTGGACGAGGGGGCGGTCAAGGCCGCCCTGGTCGCCCACCAGCCTGACGCCGTGATTCACTTTGCCGCCCTGATTGAGGTCGGCGAGAGCATGCGCGCCCCCGCCCGCTACTACCGCAACAACGTGGTGGGCAGCCTGAATCTGCTGCAAGCGATTGTGGAGACGCGCAAGATTCCGCTGGTGTTTTCCAGCACCGCCGCCGTCTACGGCACCACCGACGCCGTGCCCATTCCTGAGGATGCACCCATGCAGCCCGAGAGCGTGTACGGCGAGACCAAGCTGATGACCGAGCGTATGATTCACGCCTTCCATACAGCCCAGGGGCTGCCGTATATGGTGCTGCGTTACTTCAACGTCTGCGGCGCGGCGCCTGAGGGCGACATTGGCGAGGCCCACGCCAGCAAGTCGCACCTCATCGAACTGGCGGCCCTGACGGCTCTGGGCGAGCGCGAGAAGATGCTGATCTTTGGGGACGATTACCCCACCCCCGACGGCACCTGTCTGCGCGACTACGTGCATGTGCAGGACCTGGCGGACGCGCATGTGCTGGCAGTGGAAGCGCTGGTAAAGGGCACGCAGCAGGCCGCCACCTACAACGTGGGTTTGGGCCACGGCTTTAGTGTGAAAGAGGTGCTGGACGCGGTGGACGCGGTGGTGGGCACGCCGGTCCCCCGCGAGGTGGCCCCACGCCGTGCCGGGGACCCGCCTCGCCTGGTGGCCGACGCGGCGCGCATTCGTCAGGAGTTGGGCTTTGCGCCCCAGTTCACCGACCTGCAAGAGATTGTGCAGACCGCCTGGGAGTGGCATAAGAGGCATCCACACGACTTCAAGAAATGAAGCGGTGGCTGGCGCTGCTGCGCCTGTGCAGCGCGGCAGCGCAGGCGCAGATGTCAGCGGCCAAGCGTGATGCCTACCGCGTCGCCGCTGAGAACACCTTGCGCCTCTGCCGTCAGGGACTAGAGGCGCGGCGACTGGAGCATGGGGTGTCAGCCAATTGGCAGGGGCAAAGTTGCGCGCAGGTGCTGCCAGATGAGGCCGCCGCCTTTTCCCTGCTCCGGCAGAGCCGCATTGAGCTGAGGCCCGGCACTGACCCTGGGTATCAGGTTCGCGTAACGGTAGGTGGTCAGAGCGTGCAGTCCGGGGTCACGCCTTTGCCGCCTGAACCGTCCGACTGGCCCCGCTGGTTGGTGGGCCTGGGGGTGGCCGCCCTGACGGGCTGGCTGTTTACCCGACCTGGGTGGGCCCGGCTGGCGCTTCTGGGCCTTCTGGTGCTCTTGGCCGAGACGGGTGCGTTTGCCCTGCTGATGCTGGCCCTTTATGCAGGAAACCTGCCGGACATGGCCTTTCCTGTAGACGAACTACGGATGGTGCTGATGGTGGTGCCTATAGGAACACTGGCGCTGGTCCTGATGCGCCGCCGCTTGGGTGAAGTCTGGTGGACGCTGGCCGGGGTGGGGGCCTTAGGCGCACATTTCTTCCTCCTGTTCGCCGCATGGGCTTGGTCGTTCCTGCCCTGACGACAGCAGGAGAGGCGGGCTGCACTGGCCCGCCCCTCTCCATTGACTTGAAACACCCTTCTCAACGGCTTGCTACATCTCCACCACTATTATCCTGCAACCCTGACCCTCAGTACCTCACCGCTTCCAGCTTGCCCAGGCTGACCCCCGCCGAATTGGCCGTCAGCGTCAGGGTCTTGATCCCGGCGCCTACCCCGGCGAAGTCCACCGGAATCGTCTGCCCAGCCCCGATAGACAGCGGCACACTGCGGCCGTTGAAGCTGAGTGTAAAGGCGCTGCTGCTGGCGCTGCTGGCGTTGGTAATCAGGAAGCGCAGGTTGCTGGCCGCACTGACATTCAGGTCGTAGGACTTGGCGGCTCCGTTGGCAATGGCGCCCACGCTGGTCGTAACCACGCCCGGTACAGCGGTGGAGGCGAACGTGGTCGTCACGCTCAGGTCGCCCGTAAAGGCTGAGGCGTTATTGCGCGCATCTACAGCGCGCACCTTAAAGGCGTAGGTGGTGCCGCCCGTCAGGCCGCTGACTGTGCCACTGGTGCCCGTCACGCTGCCGCTCAGCGCGCCGTTCGTGTAAATCTCGTACTTGCTGACGCCGCAGTTGTCGCTGCTGGCGGTCCACGACAGGGCGACGCTGCTGCCGGTTTTGCTCGGCGAGGTCAGGCCGCTCGGCACGCTGGGAGCCGCGCTGTCGGTGTCGCAGGGAGTGGGATTGCCGCCGCCGCTGAGGTTGGCGCCGCTGACGCTGCCGAGGACCACGCCGTCGCTCTTGGCGGTAATCGTGATGGTCTTGGCCCCAGTGCCCACGTTCGGGAAGTCGGCAATCACGGTCTGGCCCGCGTCCAGCGCCAGGTCATAGTTGGTGCCATTGAACGCCACGTTGATCGTGCGGCTGTTCTGCCCCGACGCACTCTGCACCGACAGGCGGTAGGTGCCCGCCGAGGTCACGTTGACCGGGAAGTTCTTGCTCGCGCCGTTGGCAATCGCGCCGCCGCTGGTGGTCACGGTGCCGGGCAGGTTGGCGGTCGTGCTGGCGGCGGCCGTGGTCACGCTCAGGTCACTCGTAAAGCTGCCCACGTTGCCGGCACTGTCCTTGGCGCGCACCTTGAAGGTGTAGGCCGTGTTGGCGCTTAAGCCGCTCACTGTGGCGCTCGTACCTGTCACGGTGGCCTTGAGGGCGCCGTTCTGGTACACCTCGTAACTCGCCACGCCGCAGTTGTCGCTGGCCGCCGTCCAGGACAGGCTCACGCTGTCGCTGGTCTTGCCCGGCGCGGTCAGGCTGCCGGGCACGCCAGGGGCCACGGTATCGGTCTGGCACACCGGAGGAGGCGTGCTGCCGCCGCGCGAGGACACTACTTGCCGCGCGGGCACGTTGAGCGTGGCCCCGTCCGAGAACGTCACCGTAATGGCGCTGCTGCCGGGGTTATAGGCCGCGTAGGTGCGGGTGCTGCCCTTCTTGAACACGGCGTAGTTGGGAACGTTGGCGGTCACGCTGGTGTCCACCTGGCCCACGGCGTTCAGGCTGTGCAGGAACTGGTAGGTGTGGGCCTTGGTTTCGCCCTCTTCAGGGGTGTAGGCGCCGCTGCCAAATTTGCCCACCGCTCCGGCAGCGTTGTACAGACTGTAGACCTGCCAGAAGATGTCACGCCACATGGTGGGTTCGCGGCCCAGGAAGTCATAATTGGTTTTTAGGTAGGCCGGGTTGCGGCCCAGGTACAGGCTGCCCGCCGTCATCGGTAGGAAGTTGATGCCCTGAATGGCTTCTTTTTCGGCGCTGAACCATGTGGAATAGGCGCCGCCGTCGCCCCAGACCATGCCCACGGCGGGTTTGTTGAAGCCGGCGGGGAACACGCCGCCCCCCTGGTTAAACCAGTACTGCTCAATGGCGGTCGTTTCGGTGGCGTACAGATAGATGCCCAGGTCGCGCACCGCCGTGTTGCCCGTCACCGAGCCCCAGTTCACCAGCGCCGAGGAAAAGTTCATGTCCTCGCTGCTCGATTCCTGGTTGTTGCCGGCCGCAAAGCCCGAGTGCCCGGCCGCCCACGAATGCCCGGCGTAGGGGTCAAAGTTGCGCAGGCGCGGGAATTGCCCGGTGTTGCCGGTCCAGTTGGCCGCGTCCATGATCAGGTCGTTGATGCTGGCGCCCCAGGTGCGGCCCTGGGGGGTGGCGCCGCTGGGCCAGCTGGGGCGGTACTGAGTCAGCAGCGCGGCGGCCTTGATGAAATAGCCCCAGTGGAAGTGGTGATCGTTCAGCTCTTCCTCGCTGCCGTAACCCTGCGGATAGCCGATCAGGGTGCCCCACGCCGAGTTGTAATAGAAGTAGTTGCTGCCCTGACCGTCCAGCCAGTCCTGCAGCACACGCTGAATGGCGTCCAGGAAGGCCGTTTGCGCGCCAGAGTTCCCGACCTGTTCGGCCAGCGGGACCAGTTCGGCCAGTTTGCCCAGGCCCTTGCCCACCCAGTACGAATCGCCGGTGGGGTTGAGGGTCGCGCTGGTGTTGGCCTCGTTCACGTAGGCGGCCAGCTGCGTCTTGTTCAGGGTATTGGCCGAGCCGTTGTCGGGAAGGTAAGGCAGCACGCCCTGGAATTTCTGGCTGGTGGTAAAGCTGCCCGCCCCGCGCACCACCCGCATTTCGCCGCGCGGCGAAGCGTAGGTGTAGCCGGTGTTCACACTGCCCGAGTTCAGCCACTGGTGGCGGTAGAGCGCCATGACCGTGCCGTTGGCGCTGCCTTCTTTGGCCACAGTGTTCACGGTGTAGGTGCTGTTCAAGGTGGCAGTGGCCGCGTTGTAATTCCAGCTGACGCTGCTGCCCGTCACGAAGTTATAGGCGTAGGTCTTGAAATCGTTCAGCGTGGCGACCGTGTTGTCCGGCAGGGCGGCAATCGAGTAGTAGTCCTTGCCGTTCAGGGTGGAGGTGGCCACCGTGTTGTTCACGCTCCAGCTGGACCCGCTGGGCGCAAAGATGCCGTAGTGGCGCCCATTGACCGTGATGCCCAGGACGTTGCCCTGATTGGACCAGACGGTGGGCGTGGCAATAAACGTGATCTGCGCGTTGCCGCCTGTTTTGGTGGCGTACACGAAAGGCAGGCCGTGCCCGAACGTGGCGCGCAGGGTGCGGGCGCCGTCGTTCCAGAGGGCAGTGGCCGTCCAGTCGCCCCAGTCGTCCACCTTGGTATCAGGGGCGTTCAGGCCGCTGACACCCAGCGTCAGGTCAGGCGTGTAGGGGTACTCGTATTTCTCCAGCCCCGGCGCTCCCACGATCTGCGAGCGGTTGGGGTAGCTGACTTCCAGGCCACCCGCGCGGGCGTGCATCGCCAGAGGATGGGCGAACATGTTCTCGGAATAGGCGTTGCCCGCATTGCGCTTGAACAGCAGCGACGACCAGAACTCGTTGGTGGGGGCCTTGCCCTTGGCGGCGCCGGCGGCGGTCCAGGCGGGTGTCAGGAGGGCCCCGGAGGTGTTGGTGGGGCCGCCCTTCGCACCGGGAGGCGGCGAGTTGCCGTAATCCAGACTGCTCAGCACTGGGCTCTGGGCTGCGGGCGCTGAAGCCACGGGGCTGCTCCCCTGCGGCGTCACACTTCCGCAGGCTGACAGGGCGAGGCTCAGACCGAGCAGCAGGGTAAAACGGGCGCGACTTCTGGACATACGACACCTCCTGACCGCCCAGCAGGGGACGGTCAAATCGAAAACGTTTTCAGGATGAACGAATGGGAAGGAAGCTGGGTTAAGGACGGGCGTAGCGCACCGATTCGCGCACGCTCAGGGTGAGGGGCAGGTCAGGGTGAGGCAGGGGCTCGTCGGGGGTCAGCAGCTGATGCAGCACGGCCCCGGCCGCCTGCTGGCCCATCTCGAACAGGGGCTGATGCACCGAAGTCAGGGGCGGCAGGGTGAACTGGGACGCAGGCAGGTCGTCAAAACCCATCAGCGAGATGTCGTCCGGCACGCGAATGCCGCGCCGGTAGAGCCCCAGCCGCGCCCCGTAGGCCATCTGGTCATTGGCCGCGAAGATGGCCGACAGGCCGACGCCCTGCCCCAGCCAGTGTTCGACCGCCAAAATGCCGGCCGTTTCATTGAAATCACCTTCAAACACCAGACGTGGGTCGAAGGCCAGGCCCGCGTCGGCCAGGGCCAAGCGGTAGCCTTCCAGGCGGTCCACCGCGTCGCGCTGTGACGGCACGCCGGTCAGGTGCCCGATGCGGCGGTGGCCCAGCTGAATCAGGTGGGTGGTGGCCAGAAAGGCGCCCTGCACGTTGTCGATGCTCAGGCACATGGGTTCCAGACCCGGCACCCGGCGGCCCACCAGGGCCAGCGGAAAGCGGGCGGCCAGGTCACGCAGGGCCTGGTCGGTCAGCCGGCCCCCCAGGATAATCAGGCCGTCCACCTGCCGCCGGGTCAGGGCAGTGATGGCCGCCGACTCATCCTGAATCTCCCAGTGCCCATTGACGAAGATGGGCTGGTAGCCACTCCCCGCAAAACCGGCGTCTATACCGCGTGAGACTTCGTTGTAAAAGGGGCTGGCAATGTCCTGGGTCAGCACGCCGATGGTCATGGAGCGGCCGCGCACCAGGCCCTGCGCGGCGGCGTTGGGTTCGTAGCCCAGCTCCTGCGCGGCGGCCAGCACCCGCGCCCGTTTGTCGCCGGCCACGGCCGAGGAGCCGTTCAGCGTGCGCGACACCGTGCTGATGGACACGTCGGCGGCGCGGGCGATGTCTTTGATGGTCACGTTGCGCGTCATAGGGACAAGTCTGCTCCAGAAGGCGGGCACAGGGCGCAGCGGGAAGGGCAGCCGTCTGCGGCCCGCTGAACTGAATTGAGGTCTAGGCCCCGAGCTTAATCGGCTTTGAAAACGTTGTCAAATGGTGCGGTCTGCCTGGTCTACCGCTTATGCCTTAGGCTGCCGCCATGACGCTCACCACCCCGGACCTTCAGGCCCAGATTGAACGCGGGCTGCGCGACCTGGCTGACCTCGTGGCGCTGCCCAGCGTGTCGGCGCAGGGCCGTCACTTGCCCGAAACAGCCGCTGCCGTCACGGCCCTGCTGGAAGCCGAGGGCTTCCGCGTGCAGGCCTATCCTGGTCAGGTGGCCCCGGTGCTGGTCGCCGAGGCCGGTGAGGGGCCCTTTACCCTGCTGATCTACAACCACTACGACGTGCAGCCCGAAGACCCCACCGAGTTGTGGGACACGCCGCCCTTCACCCTGACCGAGCGGGACGGGCGCCTGTACGGGCGCGGCGCCAGTGACGATAAGGGCGAACTGATTTCTCGTTTGGCCGGGCTGCGGGCGCTCAAGGCCGCGCGGGGGGGGCAGCTGCCCTTAAAGGTCAAGTGGCTCATTGAAGGTGAAGAAGAGGTGGGCAGCCCCAGCTTAGAGGCGTTTGTGGCCGAGCACGCCGCCGAGCTGAAGGCGGACGGCGTGTGGTGGGAATTCGGGTCGGTGACGCCCGAGGGCCGCCCGGTGCTGTACGCCGGTCTCAAGGGCATCGTGTGCCTGGAACTGCGCTGCCGGGTGGCCGCCAGCGACCTGCACAGCAGCAATGGGGCCGTGGTGGACAATCCGCTGTGGCGCCTGGCCTCGGCGGTGGCGGGCCTGCGGGACGCCGACGGCACGGTCCTGATCCCCGGCTTCCATGACGAGGTGCGCCCGGCCAGCGAGGCCGACCTGGCCGCCATTGCCCGCCTGCCCGGTCAAGGCGAGGCCCTGCGCGACACCTACGAGGTCACGCGGCCCCTGGGCAAGGCGGCGGACTACCACACCCGCCTCAACCTCAAACCCGTAGTGAACGTGAACGGCTTTCACGGTGGCTACGAGGGCGAGGGGAGCAAGACGGTGCTGCCGGCTTCTGGCATGGTCAAGCTGGATTTCCGGCTGGTGCCGCATCAGGACCCGGCGCGGGTGGTCGAGTTGCTGCGGACCCATCTGGACGCCGGGGGCTTTGCCGACATTGAGATCATTGAACTGGAAAGCCATCAGCACCCGTCGCGCAGTGACCTCTCGCACCCCTTCGTGCAAACCGCAGTGCAGGTGGCGCAGGAGGTTTACGGGGCCGAGCCCATCCTGAACCCCAGCAGCGGCGGCAGCGGGCCGATGCATCCGTTTATGGCCCATGTGGGGGCGCCCGTTATTGCGCTGGGGATTGGGAATATTGGGGGGCGGGTACACGCGCCGAATGAAAACATTCTGCGGCGGGATTTTGAGACGGGGGTGCGGTTTGCGGCGGCGTTTTTAGAGGCATTGGGCGGTTAGCCCCACCCCCCCAGCCCCCTTCCCCAAAGGGGTAGGAGGAGCAGACGTTGGCACTGGGCAAGAGTTGCTCCTGGCGTTGGCGAAGCCGTTCTTTTCATTGATGGGTCCGGCCTCGACGCCATCCGCTGCCCCCGCGCAAGGGCCTGCGCGCTGCGCGCACAATGGCCTCGCCTGGACCTGGGCGGGAATGGGGCAGGAAGGCTTGGTGCGTGCAGTGGGTTCTACTTTTGAAAAGAAGGGGGCCGTTGCTTGCTGTCCACTTGTATGGAACCGGCACAGCTCTGAAAAAAAGGGCGGAGGTCGTTCAGACTCCTGCCTCTCCTTCGCCCCCGCTTTTCCTATTTCCTACAACCCACTCCCCACTTCCCAACCTTCACGCATCCGGGTAGACCTTGACCTCCGTGATGTGCGCCCGGTCAGGGCGGCTCAGAGCGTGGGCCACGCTCTTGGCCAGGCCACGGGGGTCAATCATGGTGTCCCAGGCCAGGCCAGCGTCACGGTTGGTCGGCGTATCGATGGCGCCCATGGGGTACAGCACCATGCCGCGCACCCCTTTGCCTTTCAGTTCGTCGTGCAGGCTCAGCACGTAGGCCGCCACGGCCGCTTTGCTGGCGGTGTACAGCGCCGCCTTGGGGCCGCTCAGGCGGGCCGCCTGCCCGGCGCTAATTCCCAGAATTAGGCCGTCTTTTTGCTTGAGCATATGAGGCAGCACGCCCTGCACCGCATGAAACAGGCTGGTCATGTTCGTGTCGAACAGGGTGCGCAGGTCGGCGGGTGTGGCCTTCTGGGCGTCCTGGGTGGTAAATGTCCCCACCGTATGAATCAGGGTGTCGACCTTGACCTTTTTCAGCGCGTCAATGCTGGAGGGGTCGGTCAGGTCAAGGTCCAGCACCTCGGTGGCCGGAAAGCGGTCGGCAGCGCGCGCCAGCGACTCGCCGCGCCCCACCAGCACCATCTGGGCGCCGGCGTCGTCGAGTTCCTGGGCAATGGCGGTGGCAAGAGCGCCGCCCGCGCCGGTCAGCATGATGGTGGAGGAGCCGAGATTCGCCATGCCCCAGGGTAACGGGTGAGCTGTGGGGGCGGCGGCCCAACCTTAGCTTTGGCCTAAGCAGGTCTCATGAGTGTGCTTCGCCGTAAGCCCTGGCCCGCACGCTGGCCCAGTCGCCCTGTCCCAGCACAAACGGCGCGCGCTGGGTGTGGGTGGTCACGCGCGGGCCCTCCGGGGCCAGATAGAGATTGATCTCGCTGCGAATGCCAAAGCCTCTGGCTGCCGGGTAGGTGCCGGGCTCAATGGTCACGCCCAGGCCTGGCGTCAGGGCGCGGGTGTCGCGGGTTTCGTAGTCGTCCAGATTAGCGCCTGAGCCGTGAATCTGCACGCCCAGGTCGTGCCCGGTGCGGTGCAGGAAAGAGGGTTCCCAGGTCGGCCCCATCGCGTCGCGGGCGGCGCGGTCCAGCATCCAGCCCTGCACCTGGCCCCAGCCCTGGGCCGCGTACCTGTCCTCCAGCAGCCCCAGGGCCGCGTCGCGGGCCGCGCTCACGGCTGTCCAGGCATTCAGGTACTCCTCGCTCGGCTGTCCGGCAGTGCCCACCCAGGTCACATCGGCAAAGGGGCGGCCCGGTTCCTGCGCCCACAGGTCAATCAGGACACACTCGCCTGGTTGTAGGGTGGCGTGGCGTTCGGGGCTGGGTTCGTAATGGCTGTCGGCGGCATTCACGCCAAACGACACGTTGACAGGGTGCCCGGCGCTCATGCCGGCCGCCTCAATCTGGCGCATGATGACGGCCTGCGCGTCCAGTTCCGTGACCGGTTGCCCGGCCGCCAGCCGCTCGTGAATCAGGCGGAAGGCGTCGTCCTTGGCGCTCATCAGGACGGCCACGGCGCGTTCGTGGGCCGCCAGGTCGTCAGGACTCCAGGCCAGAAATGCCTGTAGCAGGTCAGCGCTCGTGTGAATGGCGCCGGCGCCAGCGGCCCGCACGCGCTCCACCGTGCCGGCGTCCACCCGGCTGACATAAGGCACGGCGCCGTTCGGGCTGTATTCCATCGCCACCGTCTGGCCCGCCACCACGCCCCGCAGCGCCGCGTCCAGTTCGGCGTGGGACCCAAAAGGCTGCAGTCGCGCGCCCCAGTGCCGGGTGATCTCCTGCCAGGTGCCGCCCTCAATATGGTTGTGCAGCACGGTCGCTTGCCCCTGCCGGGGCACCCACACGAAAAAGCGCCGGGTCAGGAAGGCCCCTGGCGGCAGGTCCAGCACCCGCCGCGCGTGAGGATTGAGGCCCTGAAAGTCGTACACCAGCCAGCCGTCCAGAGAGGTGGCGGCCAGGGCGCGCTGCATCTGCGTGATGGGCGAGGTCATGGCGTCAGGGTAACGCGGCGAGAAGGCCAGGGGCCACATAACCACGGGCCCCCACGCGCCGGCGTCGGGCGGTAGGGGCCATGAAGGAGCTGAGAAGAAAGAGACTTGGCGGTGGGGTGTCATCCACCTGCTCTCCACTACGGGCCAGGCGGGCTGGGGGTTCCCGGCCAGGGGCGGCCGCTAACGGTAGCGGGCAAAGGCACTCTGGCTGGCGTAGTTCTGGCGGCCACTGTTATCCGTGAACTGCGTCAGGGCCTGCACGTCCAGGCGGCCACGCGCGAAGTTCAGGACCAGGGTGGTGGTGGCAAAGCCCTTGGCATAGACGGCGCTGGCGGTGAAGTGGTTGCTGTCACTCACATTCGCGCCGTAGGTCAGCGCATTCGCCTGGCCCCAGTCGCAGTCGTTGGGGTGGCAGCGGCCAAACACCTGGACGGTCATTTTGCCGGCCGACGTGCGGGTCACGTTGATGCGGGTGATGCCGCTGGTGGCCACGTCGGTGTTGACCCAGGTGCCCACCATGTCGGTGGGGGCGGCCAGCGCGGTCTGTGGGGTCACCAGGGTGGTCAGGGCCAGCGCGCCCAGCAGGAAGGAGAAGGCGGTGCGGGGCAGGGGAGCGGTCAGGGTGTGGGCAGTGGGGGTCTGGCTGGTCATGGCAGGTCTCCTGGGTGGGGCGAGGGGCTCGTGGGTCGGCTTTGTCGGGTGCAGCGGGGCGTGTCTCTTCCGCTGATGCCCAGAAGGTACACAGGCCCCCATGAGCGGCCCGTGACCGCTGGGGGTCAGGTGGCTGTCAGGTATGAGCAGGCCAGAAAAAGCCCGCCTAGTCGCGGGTTCCAGGCGGGCGAGGCGACGAAGACTC
>NZ_JAIQXU010000048.1 GCF_020166395.1 Deinococcus betulae
GTCCATCTTCATCCCAAGACGGCGCTGATCGGCGATGTCGGCTACCAGGGCGTCTGGCGGCATCACGGTCACTCGATCACACCGCACAACGGGACGAAGAAAGCGCCGTTAACGCCTGAACAGCGTTAGCAGAACCAGGAACTGGCGTCGACCCGCCTGCGGGTTGAGCATGTTATTCAGCGTCTGAAGATTTTTCGCGTGCTGAAGGACGTCTACCGTCACCGGAGGCGGCGCTTCTCCTTACGCGTCAATCTTATTGCGGCGGTGTGTAACCGCACCGTTGTCAGCGTGCCGTGACCTCACAGGAGGTCTCGTGTGCCGTTTGTCTGGCGGGCCCTGCTGTTCGTGACGCGCGAGCGTTAAGCTCAGAGCGCCCAGACATCAAAAGGGTCGTGCTTGGGTACTCTTGGGATGAACCGGCCGCCCGCAGCGTGACTCCCCAGCGCATTCGCCTCTATCCGTCCATCCGGAACAGCCCGGACAGCGCGACTCTTCGGAGCATTCTGGCCGCAGATGCGTGCGCGCCCGGCGCCGCTCCCGGGTAAGGTACACGGGTGACTCTTCGCTCCCACCTTCTGATCTCCCTGTGCACCGCCGTGATCACTGGAGGGGCCCAGGCGGGCAGTGCCGGTACGCTCCCGCTGATACCGACCCAGGTGCAGGTGGGGCAGGTCTGGCAGCTGACCGCTCGTCCCGCAGCAGGCAAGCCGGTGACGGCCGATCTCTAGGTCGAGCGTGAGTTCTTGCTGGTCGGGTCCACCTCGCGCACCTTCGCATTGACCTCGCCTGGCGCGGGCAGCGACCTATTTTTTATACCGTCCGATCAGGGCCTTGCGCTGAGTCTGCTGTATGGCAAAGATCGCGTCTACCGGTGCTTCGGTCTGTGGCCGGTGGGCGCGCGGCAGGTCAGCGGCGTGCTGCTGAGCGGGTCGGCGGAGCGGACGAATACCCAGCTCGCCCAGGCGCAGCGAGGATCGGACTACAGCTTTCCCTCCCTGATGGCCTTGATGCGTCGAGGTGGAGCCGGGACCTGCACCATCACCCTGCGCTGAGCGGGTGCGGAACAGAGTCGGCTCACGTAGACCCGGATTCCTCCTCGCAGGGAACGAAGGCTGCGAGAAATCAGCTTAAAGACTCACTTTCGCAGGAGCTTTATTGTGGGGAACGGGTCTGCGGAGCGTCGCCGTGAGCCAGCAGCGAAGTGACAAAGTCCTGCTAGCGAGAAGAGATGCAGGAGGCGGCTTGATTCTCAAGCCGCCTCCTGGGCCACCCTAGCTCCGCTGAGGTTAAGTTGCCAGAACCTACTGTATCGTTAGTTCGCCACTAGAGAACCAGACAATTGCAGCGTACCGTTCAAACTGGCCTGCTTCAAGGTAAATTCCGCATCATTTGACCAAGTATATTTTAGAGCTGTGTTGGCGATAAGGTCATTCAGAGGGGGCAGTTCGTCTGGAACATCACCAGCCATCCATTCTGGGATTGCCTCAGCCACCACCATGACTGCCTCAACTAATCCTACAGCGACAATAGTTATTATTATCGTCTTGGATACATTTGCAGCAGTTGCGCTGGCGGCTCCAATCCAAACGCCAATAACAGCAACGATCATGTCTATAAGTGCAAGAGTAATTTCCACCCAATCGGCAATATCGGTCCAACTGTTTTCAACAGGGCTTTGGGCTTCGTAGTAAGTGATATACTGCTTACCGTTCTTCTCAATCAAATTGTATTTATAGAATGCTGTCGTCTCTATATATGTGTCAATTCCAGGAGAGACATGTATACAAACGTACGTATAAATTTCTAGCTGGTCGCCATTAATCTTCAGATGAAAATTTTTCACTTTTGGGGTATAAGAGCTCCCAGCGACAGAGACGTCATCTAGATTGAAAGTTTGTCCTGCCGACAGAGTGATTTGCGAGTTATCAACTCTAAAAGTATCAGAATTAGCATTTTTGAAAGCAATTGTCATGCTTGGCAGTATCATATTGGCATACATTAGATCGGGCGAGATATTGAAGCAAGTGTCGTATCCCAAAGGTATAGATCCTGGCTGTAAGCTAGGCAATGAATTCCTTGAGCTTCGATTATTAACCATGCTCAAGACTGCGAAGAATGATGAATTAGGTTCACTTCCCCTTTGATATGCATAAGCTGTTTCGGTGGGTTGAATCCAGTTAAAGCTAGAATCTGTACCTTGACCATTTAAAGTAAATGTGTTGAAAACATGTTGAAACGCTGAAAGATTTTTACTCCCCCAGCTTTCGAGCACACTGGTCAAGCCAGCTAAAACGTCCGGGATATCATCTGCCGGGATGTTTGACACGTCCCCTAGATCAATATCCATAATTGAGAGTGCTGGTGTCTGGAGGGTCGCCACCGGATTGACCTTGTACTCAAACATTTGGCCATTTCCACTCTCCTGCTTAGGCTCAGCCTCGACAGCTCGGAGAGACACTTCTACATAGGCAGTCGCGCCTTTAATAAGGTAAGACATTTTTGCATCGTCAGAACCAATCGTGAGATTGCAGCTGATATCATTCCAAGTCATTGTAAGGCGATCACCGCTTAGATCGCCAGCTGACGCCAGGAGCCAAGCTCCGAATGATCCACTCTCAGCTTTAACGGCAGCCGTAATTTTAGTTGCGAGAACATCTTCCTGCCAATCTTGAGGATACTGATCTCGATTTTTTTCCATATTGTTGATAATGAAATTGTTCAGCTGTTCATATGTAGCCGAGAACACTGTATCCCAATTGTTCGTCAGAAAAGGTTGTGAAGCCGCCACCTTCTGATGCCGTTTAGGTCTCGAATTTGGGTTAAAAAATTCGATTCTCGTGCCAGATTCAGTTTTTAGAATATTCTTGATTTTTAACATTTTATACTCCTCTATTGATGCTACAGATTTGCAAATGTTAGCAGATCGGTGTTGAGAGTTACACCAACAGCATGTGAGCTTTGGCTTTGTGACCACCCGACATTGGTTTGTATAGCCGAGAGTCCGAGCTTATTAAGCAAGCCCACTAAGTCATCTTGGATGTCACTAGAGATGACGCTGACAATGGCGTCGGTTACGGAATATACGATCGGTCCACCTGCAGCCCACCACCAGGGAATTTCTGCGTCATGATGAACTATCGGAAATGGGTCCGATGCGAAACTCAATTGCTGCTTAGCTTCTGAAAATAATAAAGGAAGGCTAGCTTGATATGAGAATGTCATATTAATTCCCATATAAAGATCACAATGACCATTTAGTGAAATAGAAACTACATTATGCCCATTGTTAACTATCATTTCGTCAATTACCGGCGTATAATTGATAGACCCAACTTTAACCTCACTTAGATTGAAAGAATGCCTAACTGTAATTCGGCTATTATTTCTATCAAATTGCAAATTATCAGCTGATAAGTGACCCTGAAATGAAGCGGGCAGCTGTGGCATAATCACATACTGCAAAAACGTATTCCCACTGAGGACCGTAGTACTGTTACTTCCTGAAGCACCGGGTAAAAAAGACGCTTCAAGCGTTGTGGCGTTAGGCTTCGTATGGCCATCAAGCATAGCAAGGATAGCTAAGTAGCCTGCATAATTTGCTGCAGTCAGCGATGTATACGCTGACGATGTTGTCTGTAACCACGGTTCGCCTGACACCAACAGGGTCGCCAACACGGCATTCAGCGGCGCTGCATGGTCGGCTACCACTTGTGCCATCTGGTTTTGAAGATCTCGCTGTCCATCAAGGCCGAGGTCATTCAAGACATCCACAGGGCCTTCAATGATCATCGGCGTCACCTTGCCAGGTTGCGGCGGATCCCCCAACAATCCCGCTTGCGATAAATCCATCGTCAAGCTCTCCGCGCCACTCAATGCCAGAAATTCAAGAGAGATCGCCATCTCTAAGCCAACATTTAAAAGATCTAATGTCGCTCCATCTTCAGAGGTGTAGACTCCTTCCACAATTTGAAAGTACAGGAGCAGGAGATTAGCCTGAGTGCTAGGGCGTATGCCCAGCGGACCAATGGTGCCCTGAGCGGTGTATGGTCTCGGTGCACCATGGGCGTTCCCGCCCTGAATAGTGAACGTGCTCAGCACTTCGGCACTCCTGGGTCCGAGTCCAAGATTGATAAAACTCAGTGGCGCCACAGCAGCGGTATCCCAGCCTTCTAAAGAGGGCATATCCTCTCTCCCACTGCTGGCGGCCGGAACACGTCCCTGGTATGGGCGCGCATTCTCACGTGTAATAGGTCAAACATAGATCACTCGCTCCTCCTTCACTGCTGGGTCAACGGGGCGACAAGACTTGGACACGGAGGCGTCCAGACGAATACGTGCAGTTTTGCCTGATGTGTCAGCTTTTCCCTGAACGTGCCTCAAGTCTGCCTAGGGTCCAGTAAGCTGGCCGTAAACGTCTCGTAAACAGATTGAAAGTCTAGGTTTATGTCGGGCCAGGGGTGGCGAAAATTGGACGCTACTTCATGTCATCTCGTCAACTGACGGGCGAACGGAGTCTGTAACCTGATTGAAGGGAATTTCACTGCCAACGCTGTCGGGCTTCAATCCTCTGATTTCACGTCCGCCCTGCTGCTGGCCTGTCAGCTCGTCTCAACAAGTTGCCAAGATCTTCTCTTCAGACTGCGGCCACCGTGACTATCCCCTCCTCACCAGCGGTGTCCTGTCTGCCTTATCTTCAGACGCTCGGCACCTGGAGTCTTTCCTCTAGGCTCCTGACGCGGCCACTCGCACTGTTGCTCCTCACGTACCTGGCCGTTGAAGGGCCGCAGCGACGTTCTACGCTCTGGACCCTGTTCTGGCCTGATGCCGCACATCCCACAACGAATCTGCGGATGACACTGCGCCATATCCAGCGTCAAGCCTCAGGCGTCATGTCTCAGCCCACGCCAGACACGCTGGCTTTCGACGGACCATGTGACTACCAAGAACTGTGCACGGCGCTGGGACGGCATGAGGTGGCCGAGCTCCTTCGTCTCTACAGGGGCTGTTTTCTCTATCAGGTTCGGATTCCCGAACACCTGACTGACCTCACTGAATGGGCCCAGTCGGTACAAATGACGACTGCCCGTCGTGTTCGGGCCAGTCTGCTTCAAGGGGCCGATTACGCCCTGCAGGACAGGCAGGTTGATGAAGCGCGTCTTCTGGTTGAACGAGCGACGCAGTTACCAGGCGCGCCACTCTTTGCGACAACTGAACTCGAGCACATCTGCCGCCTGCTTCACGCCACGACCAGTTCACTCCTTCCCCCCCTTCTGGCAGAATTGCAGGCCCACGGGGTACAGCTGACGCTTCAGCCGCCAGCCGCTCGGCCACCCTCTCGCCCGATTCTCTTGCCCCGGCACCACACGCCCTTCTTTGGCCGGACGGAACAGGTCGAAGCGATGTGCGACCTGTTAAGCCGATCCGATGTGCAACTAGTCACGGTTCAAGGAGAAGGAGGCATAGGCAAAACGAAACTCGCGGTTGAAGTGGCTCACCGGGCGACACTCCCGGTTCTTTTTCTTCCGTTGGAGCACCATTCGTCGGCAGCGAGGGCGGCCGCATGGCTGAGCGACGCCCTCCAACTGTCAACTGAGCGCCCCCTCCTTGACCGTATGGCCGCTTATTTTCAGCGGATACCTACACTGCTGGTGCTTGATAATGCAGAACACCTTACCGATCTTCTTCCTGGACTGGCTGAGCTCCTCCAACGCTGTCCGGCCCTCAAGGTGTTGGTCACGTCTCGGATTCGCCTGGGCCTTCAAGAAGAATGGGTCGTGCCTCTCGCTGGACTGGCACATAGGGCTGCTCAAGACAATGAGGCCATCCAATTTTTTGTGAGTCGTGTTCAGCGGCTTCAGCCTGGCTTTCGCATGGAGACAGCTTCGCTTCCTCTGTTAAGAGAACTGGTCACCCTGACAGCAGGCTCGCCTCTCGCCTTGGAACTGTCAGCAGGATGGATGCGGACCTTGACCCTCTCTGAAGTCTTGGAAGCGATGCGTGAGCACCCCTCTACCCTCACCGCCGCCGACCAGAATGTGCCCGCGAGACACCAAAGTATGATGGAGGTGTTTAAGCAGTCTTGGAGTCGCCTTCCTGATGACGAGCGCCAGGTGCTCACTGGACTCAGCGTGTTTCAAGATGGGTTCACGTTGGAAGCGGCGTCGGCCGTCACAGGGGCGACACCTGCGGTGCTGGCACTGTTGGTTGATCATTCTCTCTTGTGGTGGGACGCGGCAGGCCGGTTTCGTCAGCATCCGCTGGGGCGGCAGTATGCCAGTGTTCAATTACAGCTTGACCCTGTGGTAGAAACGGCCCACAAGCGGCGTCATGCCGAGTACTACGTGGCCTTGGTCGAACCTTGGTTCAGGACACTGCACTCCCAAGGACAGACCCTTCTTCCTCGATTGGATCAAGAGGCCTCCAATCTGCGAGCCGTCTTCCAGTGGGCAGGGCAGGCACAGGAGGCAGAAATCACACTTCGATTGGGAACCGCCCTGTTCTACTACTGGTTCCTTTACCGCCCAAGCCAGAGTCCGGTGCGGTGGGTTCGCACTGCACTGGACTCTGAGGCAGTCACCGGCGAAGTCCGGGTGCGCGCTTTGTGGGTACTGGGCGCCCTGCTCTTGCGGCAGCGTGAGGTCCTCGAAGCTCGACTCTGGCTCACAGCCTGCCGAGATCTCAGCCGTCACCTTAGACTGCCGGCCTGGGAAGCAGAGGCGGAATTGAATCTGGGTGCCTGCGCCCTCAGACGCGGAGACCTGCCTCTGGCCCAGTTGGCGTGTTCAAGGAGCTTGACGCTCTTTGAGCAGGCGGGTGCAGACTTGACCGCCGTCAAGATGTACTTGGGCGTGGTGGCAAGTCGGGGTGGAGAGGGTGCGACGGCTCATCAATGGTATCTCGAGGCGCTTCAAGAGGCGGAGCGCACGCACAATCACTTGGACCGGGTCAATGTGCTTCGTCATCTGGGCGAATGGGCATTGTCGGCTGGGGATCTGGACAAGGCCCAGGAGTCGCTGCTGACCTGTTTACGAGAGTCGCAGCGCTTGCACGTGCCGCTCGTGGCGGTCCACAGTTTGAATGGGCTGGCTGGCCTCCTGAGCTTGCGAGGGAGTGCTGACGTGGCCGTCAGTGTCTGGACGACCTGGGAGACCCTGGTAGATGCACAGGGGTTGAAGCTGATTATTGAAGCCCCACCGCTTTTGCGAGAACTTCGCGCTGCCACCCAGATCCACCTTCGACCCAGTCAAATTGAACATGCTCAGGCACGGGGTCAGGCGTGGTCATTGACAGAGGTTCACGATGTGCTGATGACCTTCCTGAATATGAAGAACAGCACGACCTTCAGCCCAAGTGCAGGTCGTGCTGTCGGCTGCAATGGGTTATGACGTGGGTGCGGGGACCATCACGCCAGACATCTGAAAAGCGCCATTCAGCGAGACGTCCGTCAGTTGAAAGATTTGGCCCGTGTGCTGTCCGCTTTGATCTTGATCTGTGGGAGACCAAGTGTAGGCATTGGTCGCGTTGAGAAAGAGACTGGTGATAGGAGGCACAGTGGCTGGAACATCGCCGGCAATCCATACAGGCGTCTGAGCAATGACATCAACGACTGCAGTCACTACACCACCGACCATAAGACCTACGATCAGGCGCTGAATGGTCGCTTCCGCCGCCCCAGTCGCAGCGCCGATTGCAGCGCCCGCAACGGACAAGATAATGCCAGCGACCTCTTCAGCCACCGTGACCCAGTCAGCCACGACAGACCAAGACTTTTGAAATGGGTCTTGGGCCTGAACATAGGTAATGGCTTGCTCACCTTTAGCGTTCTCGATCAGTTTGAGATGATAGTAAGAGGTACTTTCGATATACGCGTCAATGCCTGGTGAAATGGGAACATGCACGAAGGCGTAGACTTCCAGTTGGGTTGCATTAATCTTGACCGTGAACTGTTGCATGATCATGTCGTAATTGATGGCGCCGACTTTAGTAGTTCCTATCTTGAGCGTAGTGTTCGGCGTCAGCGTCAATTGATCATTGTTGTAGATAAAGGTGGATGCGTTGGCCTCAGAAAATTGGAGATGGAGGCTGGGCAGAAGCATTTGGGTCATCAGCATCTCCTGCGACAGGCTGTAGCAGGCTTGTTGACCTGTAGGAATTGAACCGGCATTGACTTGAGGTACGGCATTTGGCGGAATGGGTCGTTGATTGACCATTCCGAGTACAGCGAAAGAGGAAGTATCGAATTGGTCCGTACTGGCATAAGCATAGGCTGAAGCAGAGGGGACCAACCATTGAAAAGCGCTGTCAGATTTTTGAGTGTCTAACGTGACCGTAGCGAAGACATGTTTAAATTGCTGAAGATTATTCTTATCGTTGGCCCACGCCACGAGGAGGTTGCCGATAGCTTTAGCATCATCGGGGTCGATAGCCTCCTCGTCTCCAGAGAGGACACTGGAAATAGTGAGGAGGGGTGTAGTCGGTGTTGCCGTAGCGTCGACCATATAGTGATAGGTGTCACCTTGGTCCGCTTGCGCCTTTGCAGAAGAGGCGAGCGCCTGTAAGGAGAGCTTGACGTAAGCGATTAGATTTTTGTAGTCAACGGTTCCATCAACGTATTGAATGGAACAAAGCGGGATGTGCCAGGCCATCGTCAGAGTCGTTCCACTCTCACCTTTGACAGGATAAAGTGTCCAGGGCTCAAAGCTTCCTGCGCCAGAGTACCCAGCGCTGACCCTTGATGGCGAGATCGTGGCGGCCCACTGCGTCGGATAATTTTCAGGGTAGGCAGATGAACCCTGCCGAATCGACTCATTCATTTGGCTGTAACTTGCGGCAAACACCGTATCCCAGTTATTGGTCTGAAACGGTTCGGGATCGCTAAGGACCAGCTGAGGGTTTTTCGGTCGATGGTGCGTGTTGATGATCTCAATACGGGTGCCGGTTGGCACGGACGTGCGTTCACCAAGGTGATACATAGATCGTCTCCTCCAGTCGCAGTGGCCAAAATCGGCGCACAGAAATGACGTCCCCCAAGGCATAGGGCGACAGCGCAGAGCGGTAAACACGGAAGCTCTGATGAGCTGCACCAAGTGTGCCGAGGTAACCGTAAGCGGTGCGTAAACCCGAATGCTGAGTGCGTAAATTGCACAATCCAAGAGGCTTCTTGAGGGGTCATGCCTTGTGCCGGAGAAGGTCACAGCAACATGGTGACAACCAAATCTATGTCTTCGCCTGCTTCCGCTGAGTCACTCCTCCACAGGCCGTACGATGCACCTATGGATCACATCCGCCCTTTCGTCGCTGCCGATGATGAGGCCTATACCCAACTGCTCCGCACCAGCCCAGACACTGGCCTGGTGCAGTTCGCCCGGGAGTTTCAGTGTCCCCCTTCCGCGGCATTACCAGCCCTGCATCATGATGCACACACCGCTGTCGCCGTGAACGAACAGGCGCAACTCAGCGGCACGGGGACGGTGTCGTTCAGCACGCTTCGGGTGCACGATCAGCTCCTCCCGTCGGCGTATCTTTCAGCCCTCGCCGTCCATCCAGCCCATCGCCACCGGGGCGTCGCCAGGACCCTGGCCGCCTGGCGTTTTCAAGTGGCACAGGAGCGGCTGGGTGACACCAGCGTGGTCTACGCCCTCATTCAACAGGGCAATGAAGGGTCGCTCCGTACGGCCCGCACCTGGCAACCTGAGGTGCTGGGCCGCGTCGTGGTCGCGCCTGTCCCGGTCAGAACTCGGCCAGTACCCGCGCGAGCAGGGCTCCGAGTGCGCTCCGTGACCCCCGACGACTGGCCAGAAGTGGCGGCCGGGCTAAAGGCGTTCAATGCCGCCTTTGCATTAGCGCCCGAGACGACGGCGCTTGAGTTAAGTCAGTGGCAGGCTGAACGGTTGATGGGATATCCCTGGCGGCATTATTTGGTCGTCACCGATGACCTGGGCACCATTCTTGCCGGTGTTGGGATGACGGAACTGGCTCGTCACAGCGTGTTGCGGGTGTCCGCCATGCCCCTGGCCCTTCGTTGGCTGAATGCGGCAGTGCGTGTCGTCCCTCCAGACGGCGCATTGCGACTGCTGCAAGTCGAGAAAGCGTTTGTTCTGCCAGGTCAAGAAGCCGCAGGACAGTATCTGATGCAGTCCGCGCGGTGGCTGTGGCGGGATCTGGGATCTCATTTGAGTGTCACGTTTGACCCTCGTGGACCACTCGCCCAGATGTATGCTTTGCCCCGGTGGCTGCCGACGACCGAGCTTCGTGTGGCCCTCCGAGCCCCAGGTCATCTCGCAGAAGACGCGCTCGTGCATCCAGACGCCTAAGAGCTGGGCGAGGTCGATGTTGGGAATCGTCCGCTCATCCGAGGCCCAGGGGTCCGGGTCCGGCCAGCGGCCCTGCGCGAGCGCCGCCGCATGCTGAGCGATGGCGGCCGTCCCTGACCAAGCCTGACGCGCTTGCATCAGCAGCGCCTCCTTAGGCTGCTGATACTGGTTCAAGGCCTCCTGGGCTTCCGGTGGCTTCTGCACCCGTGGTGGCCGGGGCAATCACCAGACCCCACGGCAGTCCTCGCCAGCGGTCATCCAGCGCCGAGAGCAAGGTCAGGCCGTCCTGCACGAACGCGGGCCCCCGCAGCTGCTGACCATCCCACCACAACAGCGGCACCCGCTGCTGCCCATACGTGCCTAGCTCCATCACCAGGGTGCCCGCTGCCGTGATGCGCTCATCAACCTCGGACACGGCCACGCGAGCACCTGCCAGCAGCGCCGTCCGGGCGGCCTCGGCGGTCGGGAAGACCCCAGGCCACACCCCGCGCACCGAAGGGGCCCACAGCACCCAGCCCAGGGCCTCGCCCGTTTCCGACCGTAAGGGCGCCGCTCGCCAGACACCCGACCAGGGCAGGGCCGACCAGATCTCATCCTGACCGAACCGCCCCCAGGCGCTCGCCATCAGCCGCCGCAACTCCGCGTCGCTGGGTGTGACGCGGCCCGGCACCTGGGCTAGTACCCACCGGAGGCGCGCCCAGGTGAACACCTGCTCACCCGCCCCCAGTTGGTAGCGCCGGGCCGGTGCGCCCAGGGCCACCGCCCACCCGCTCAGGGGATGGTGACGGTCCTGGTTCATGCCGCTGTGCAGCTCGTCCCAATAGAACAGTACACGGGACCCGGTGCGGGAAGGGGAGACGGCGGCGGCCGCAACTGGCGGTCCAGCGCGGCCACAGCCAAGTTCTCCAGGTGGGCGGCCTGCGCGAACCGCTGCGCCTGGTCCAGTGGGACGGTCGTGCGCTGGACCAGGCCCCAGGCCACCTGCCCCTAGAGCCAGCCGGCTGGCAAGGTCGGGCGCAGCAGGTCCGCCACCGCCGGCAGCCAGCGGTCCGGGGGCACCAGCTCGCCCGTCGCCAAGTCGGTGACCGGCAAGGCGGGCGGGACGTGCACCGGCAGGCCCGTCCAGTCCAGGGTGGGCTGCACCTCTTGCTGGAGGTCGTGGACGCGGTACCCCAGGGCCTGGGCCAACCAGGTCTGGGCGGTGGCCAGGGGCAGCTGGGCGGGGAGTAACCACATTCACCCGAAAACACCCGTTCAGAAAAAATCCTCGTCTGGGATGAAGTTCGCGGAAGAGTCATCCTGCGTCCGCTTCCACCGCTCCTGCCGCTTTACCAGGCTCCATTCAGCGCAACACTGAGGGCAAGTTCTTGGCCATTCAGCGGAAGCGACTCCGCCACCGCTAAGCACTCTCGCCCATCCATTCCTCTGCCACATCCATGAGGATGAAGCGTCACCACGCTGCCCTCTCCGCCTCTGCCCAGCGCCGCAGGACGGCTTGTCGTGCAGCCCGGAGAGGAGCCCAAATGACCATCCCCCAGAAGAACGACCCCGCTGACCGCGCCTGGAGCAATCCGAATTTCAGACAGGTCTGGTCCGCCCTCAGTGTCTCCCTCGTGGGCTCGCACCTGACGGCCCTGGCCCTCCCTCTCCTGGCGGTGCTCACCCTTCAAGCGACCCCGCTCCAGATGGGCTATCTGCTCGCGGCTAAAAGCCTGCCGTCCCTCCTGTTTAGCTTCGTCGCGGGCGCCTGGATTGACCGCCTGGCCCAGAAGCGCCACCTCATGATCTGGATGGATCTGCTCCGCGCCCTGCTCTTGCTCTCCCTCCCCGTGGCCGCGGTCACCGATGTCCTCACCCTGCCGCAACTCTATGTGGTGGCCTTCCTCCTGGGCACCTGCACCATGCTCTTTGAGATTGCCCACTACGCTTACGTCCCAGCCATCCTCCCCGAGTCGCAGCTGCTGGACGGCAACAGCCGCTTACAGGTGAGCTATTCCGCCGCCAGTGCCGCTGGACCAGGCCTGGCTGGTCTGCTGATTCAGGCCTTGACCGCGCCCTTTGCGCTGGTCTTCGATGCGCTCACCTATCTCGTGTCCGCGCTCTTTCTCACTCGGATTCAGGCGGAGAATCCACCTCCTCGCCCCCCTCAACCGTTCAGGGTCGTGCAGGACGTTCGGGCTGGACTCACAGCGCTGCTGGGGCATCCCCTCCTGGGCCTCTGGGCACGCTGTGGGACAGGCATTATTTTCTTCACAGGCGCGTTTGAAGGACAGTACGTGCTGTACCTGACTCAAGCGCTGCACCTGTCGCCCGGCTGGATTGGCGCGGTCGTCACGGTAGGTGGCTTGGCGGGTGTCCTGGGGGCGCTCCACACGAAGGGCGTCGCGCAGCGCCTACCCGTGGGCCGCACGATCATCCTCGGCTTCCTGGTGTGGCCCCTGAGTCTGGTGCTGGTGCCGCTGGCCTCGGGGCCTTTGGCGGTGATTCTTGGCGTGTTGATGTTCGCTCGCGTGGTCAGCAGCCTGACGTTGACGGTCTCGAATGTCCAGCAGCTGAGCTTGCGGCAGCTGGTGACGCCTGAACATTTGCGGGCGCGTATCTCGGCGAGCAACCGCTTCCTGATTGAGAGTACCCACGCGCTGGGAGCGGTGTTTGGGGGAGCGCTCGCGACGGGCGTGGGCCTGCGAACGGCCCTCCTCCTCTGTGCAGCAGTGGCAGTGGCCTGCTTCATCCCGCTTTTCTTTTCAGCGTTGTGGAAGGTGCGTCGCATGCCCACCGCACCGGCGCCCACGGTGTAGCACTTGGAGATGCGCTGCTCAACGCATCTCCTGAGCGGCTTGTACCCGAACAGCTTGGCCGTGACCGCGCACTAACAGAGCGGGGAGCATCTACTGAGCATTCGCTCAACGGGTGTTTTCAGGCGAATGTGGTGACCACCCGCTGGGCCCCTTTGGCCAGGCCACAGGCACAGCGGGTGAGCGGTCCCTGAAGATCGACCGTGGTGACCGGAATGCGCATGTGAGGGTCTTTGCCGCAGGGCAGGATTCAGGTGCTGGCTGGCCGAATCCGCTGCGGACATGAACCGGCGATCGGAGAGGAGCGGGGAGACACCACGCTTCGCGGCACAGCCTTTGCCCCTGGCCAGCGGCACGAGGGAAGTCAACCCCGCTGCCCCAGAGTCTAGGCAGCGACCCGTCAGTGTTGTCAAGCCACAGGGCCGCTGCGCCTTCACGGGTGTAGGGCCTACTCGCGACGGCTGCACGTCTCTCCCATGACGCCCGATGACCCAGAACCTTTGTCGTTGAGCAGCCCCTCGTCACTGAAGGTCAAACCGGTTCTCACTTGATCACTTGAGGCCAGCGGCTCGCTGCAGCGCAGGTCTGGCCCGCCTCCGGCGAGCCCACACGTGCTCAGTTCAGCCGATCCCCGCCCGCTGGACCACGACACACCCAGGAGGCCTCCCTATGACGCACCCCACCTCTGACGCCATCACACCCCGCACTAATCGCGCTCCCTCCGAGCGAACCTTCAACCGCCCCACCCCACAGACCCTAGGCAACCCGCCATGCTGATCCTCGAGACCGTGCACTTCACCGACCAGGGCGTGAGCATCACCCCGCGCCTCCTCTCCGGCGCCCTCACCCTCACTGAGATCGACGACCTCCTCGACCAAGCGGTCGACGCCGCCAGCGAGCCTGAGGACGACCGAGGCCCGGTATTTGAAACGCAAGGGCAGATTGGCCGCCGCATCGTCGTTGGGGACCGGGCGCGCCTGGACACCGACCTCGTGGTGGTCAGCCTCCGACGCGCGCAGCAGGCCGACTACGGCCGTGAACTCGCGCCCGCCTTGCCGGCCCTGGCCGCCTTAGGCGATGCGGCTGTGACCTTGACCGGCTGGGTCAACGCTGGGCGGCAGCTGGACGAGCACAGCCTGCACGCCGCCGGCCTCGCTGCCGCGTTCGCGCACCCCCTCAGCCTCGTGCCACTTCTTTACGCGGCCACGACGATTCAAGCTCAGCAGGCTGCTCAGCTCATCCGAACCTCGTGTGACCTGCCACTGGAGGAACACTCGGAGCGTGAGCGCTGAGGCACCAACGCTCGGCC
Source organism: Deinococcus betulae (assembly GCF_020166395.1). Taxonomy (NCBI): domain Bacteria; kingdom Thermotogati; phylum Deinococcota; class Deinococci; order Deinococcales; family Deinococcaceae; genus Deinococcus; species Deinococcus betulae. The sequence continues at coordinate 14,418 of NZ_JAIQXU010000048.1, forward strand.
TCCAGCCTGACACCAGAGGCGGGTGACATGCTCCAGACAAAAGAGGTCGCATGTTTTCCGCCTTTGGCGTATTCTTTGCCCTCTCGCTCTCCGGAGGTTCCATATGTCCACTCCATTGCTCGGGCCTGTCCTCCTCGCTCTCTGGCAGCACGGGCCCCTCCCTGAACACGAGCTGCTGGTCCTCCTGCCCGACGCCACCTCTGCCCAGGTCACTCCAGCGCTCACCACTTTGATTGAGGAAGGTCTGATCGAGTCCTGCCCCGACCGCCACGGCACCCTGTACGGCCCAGCGGTCCTGTGCGACGAGACCATCGCCCAGCAGGCCTACGCTCGGTATACAGGCTCGCCCCGCTGTTCCGGCTGTGGCTGCACCGACACTTGGCCCTGCCCGGACGGGTGCTGGTGGGTCACGCCAGACCGGTGCAGCTCTTGCGCCGGCAGGGGGCTCGTGGCATGACGCCCCTCCCACACCTCAGTCAACTGTCAGACGACGAGTGGGCACAGTATGTGGCCGCTGCGCGCCACCGTCTCCGGTCCTGGCAAGACGCTCGGGCCGGCACCGCCGCCGCTTCAGGCGAAGCGGCGTCTCGCTCGTCTCCGCCAGACCTGAGCCCGCCTCGCTGCAGATGAAGCGTTAGAACCCGCGGCCATTGCCAATCACCCCCAGTGCAGGCACCGTGACCACCATGTCGAGACTTGTCATTGGTGGACCATGAGGCCGTCTGTTCCTCCTCGCCCCATTACGACCAAAGGTGAAACCGTCCTGTGGGCCATGCAACAGCGTCCCCATGACTGGTGGCCGTTCCTCTCTGGTGGTCTTGGGGACGTCCTTTGCCGGGGCCAGGACGGACTACGGTTTCCACCTTCGTCCATTTCGATTGGGCTTATGGAACTGGAGGCCCATGGCTTGATCACCCGGCGCTGTGCACCCCGGCCCGGCGAAACAGAGGCCGAGGCCAGACACGCGGTCAGAACTGAAGCGCGGGCCAGGGCGACCGCGCTGGCCGCCGCCCGGGCCGCACGTCCTTGGTGGCAGTGGTGGCGGACCATCGACAGCCCACGCGACCCCGCCCCGCGCCGCCCACAGGCTCGCCTCACCGATCAAGGCCGGGCCACTCTAGTTGGGCCACCCAGCAAGACGGCGGCGCGCTTCCGCCTAGCTGTACTTCGGG
>NZ_JAIQXU010000049.1 GCF_020166395.1 Deinococcus betulae
CCCGAAGTACAGCTAGAGTGGCGGCTGTGCCAGGGTCTGTCATGCCGGTTCAGGTGGTCTGGTTCAAAAAGGACCTGCGCGTTCAGGACCACGCGCCGCTGCTCGAAGCGGCTGCCCGTGGCCCAGTGCTGCCCCTGTACGTCTACGAGCCCGAGCAGCTCCATCACCCGGAATTCGGTGGCCACCACCTCCAGTACCTGAACGAATGCCTGACCGAGCTGAATCAGGCGCTAACCTGCCTGGGCGCACCCCTCGTCTGCCGGCACGGCGCAGTCGTGACGGTGCTGCAAGAGCTGTTTGAAGAGGTGGGCATCACCGGCCTCTGGGCACACGAAGAAACCGGCAACGGGGTCAGCTATGCCCGCGACCTCCGGGTTCACGCCTGGTGCCGAAGTCAAGGCGTGCCCTTCGTCGAGCTGCCCCAGAACGGCGTGGTCCGGCGCTTGCGCAACCGCGATGGGTGGGCCGACACTTGGGAAGAACGGATGGGCGCCCCAGTCCTCGCGGCCCCGGACCAACTGACGACCGTGGCCACTGATTCGGTCGGGCGGCTGACTGCGACCGATCTCCAGTTGGGGCCCAACCGCAAGGTGATTCCTGTTGGTGGCCGCGCGGCCGCTGAGGAGACACTGGCCAGCTTCCTGGCGGTGCGGGGCGTGGACTACATGCGCGAAATGAGCAGTCCCCTGACGGCCGAGGACAGTTGCTCTCGGCTGAGTGCGCCGCTCGCGTTCGGCACCATCAGCCTGCGCGAGGTACTCCAGGCCACCCGGCAGCGCTTGGCGGCGGTGAAGGGGGAAGCGTCTGCCGATCCCTGCTGGGTCCGTTCCCTGCGGTCGTTCGAGAGTCGGCTGCACTGGCACTGTCATTTCATCCAGCGCCTGGAGTCTGAGCCCGAGATGGAGTTCCGCAACCTGAACAGGGCCTTCGACGATCTGCGCCCAGAAGGCGAACGAGAGGCCTTTGACCGCTGGGCGGCTGGGCAGACCGGGTATCCCCTGCAGGACGCCTGTATGCGGATGCTCAACGAAGTCGGCTGGCTCAATTTCAGGATGCGGGCGATGACCATTTCCTTTTCCAGCCAGCTGCTCTGGCAACACTGGCGCCGCCCGGGCGAGTACCTGGCCCACCACTGGCTGGACAATGAACCCGGCATCCACTGGGCGCAGGTCCAGATGCAGAGCAGTACCGTTGGCATCAACCGCGTGCGCATTTACAACCCCGTCAAGCAGAGCCGCGATCAGGACCCAACTGGTGAGTTCATCCGGCGCTGGGTGCCGGAACTGGCGGACGTGCCGACCGAGTTTATTCATGAGCCGTGGGCTTGGAGTGGCGCGGGCCGGCTGGCCTACCCTATGCCCATCGTGGACGGGGTGCAGGCGGCGCGACGCGCGAAAGCCAGGATTACATCGGTGCGGCAGACCAGTTTTTTCGAAGAGGAAGCTCGGCGCGTCTACGTCCTGCATGGCAGCCGGAAAAAGGCGGTCCTGCGCGCCGAGCGGCGGGCCAGGGGATTGCCGGAGAAACCGGTGCGACCACCAGCCCCCAAACGCGCGCCCGTGGCCCTGAGCATGGTGGGACAGCCAGACCTGTTCGGGGCGGTACCTGTCCCCGCGCCGCAGGCCCTCGTGCCGGCAGGCCTGCCTGTGTCTTGGCAAGCGGCTTTGGCCCCGGAATTTGCCTCGCCCGCCTTCCACCAGCTCAAGGACTTCTTGGTGCAGGAGCGCCGCACCCACACGGTCTATCCACCGGCGGCCGACGTGTTCAACGCTCTCCGGCTTACACCACTGGAAGAGGTCAAGGTCGTCATTCTGGGCCAGGACCCGTATCACGGACGCGGGCAGGCCAATGGGCTGGCCTTCAGCGTGCGACCCGGTGTGCGGGTGCCGCCCATCCTCCAGAACATCTACCGCGAGGTGCAGACCGATCTGGGTATCCCCCCGCCGTCAGACGGTGACCTGACGTGCTGGGCGACGCAAGGCGTATTGCTCCTCAACACGGTGCTCACGGTCCGCGCGGGCGAGCCCGGCAGCCACGCAGGCCAGGGCTGGGAAGCCGTGACGGACGCGGTCATTCGGACCGTCAATGCCAAATCCGAGCGAGTCGTGTTTGTCCTCTGGGGCGCCCATGCCCGCAAAAAGGCCAAGCTCGTCACCGGCTCGCAGCACGTGGTTCTGGAATCCGCCCACCCATCGCCGCTGAGTGCCGTGCGGTTTCTCGGCAGCCGGCCCTTTTCACAGGTCAATGCCGCCTTGACCGAGGCCGGGCTGAGCCCAATCCTCTGGGGCTCCCTCACCCATGACTGAGCCTCACACCATTCAACTGCGTTCAGGTGCCCCAGGCTTCCCCTCCATCCTGTACGTCGAGAGACCAGGTCTTCGAGGGGGCACCTACGAGTTGCGTCTGGCCAGTCATCTTCAGGAGGGGGAACTGTTCCCCCTGGCACTGGCCCTCCTGGACGAGATGGACCGGCAGGTTCAGGCGCTCCAGCATGCCGATCACGTCGTCTTGGCCACTCGGCGTGACCCCGCGCGCCCTTTGAGTGTCCGGCAGATGACTGAACGGGGTCAGCCGGTGGTGGCCGTGATGTGGGGCCGCACTGTCCTGGGTCGTCAGGCGGTCGTGAGTGGGCAAGGGGATGCAGTGAGACAAGCTGGAGAAGTGGCCACCGCACAGGTGGCGGCGTGGCGTGCCGCCATCCGGCAGCGGGCGGGCTTAACCTCTTCCCCTGGCTGCATGGTGTCCGACTAGCGCTGAGGCGGAGCCGCCACCTGACTCCGCTCAAAGTCGCGTTGGAGCTTCTGACGGGTGGCGGCCACCAGCGCTTTAAAGTCCACTAGGCCGGCCTGGACGTTCTCCGCAGTCACCTCTATGGTCGTCGAGTCCGCTGAAGAGACCAGTGGCGCGGTGCCCAGGCGGTAGAAGGCCGTTTCCTGGCAGAGCACTTCGTATTGAGCATTCAGCTGGAGATCGATGGCGGGATCCAATTGCCGGACAGTCAGGTACTCCAGAAAGGTCGGTTCCCGTCGCTCCAGAACGGGCAGCAGGGCCGACCCATAGAACCGGCTATACGCCCGCCAGGCGGCCGCCAAGGGAAAGGAAGGCCAGTGACGCACTTCCGGATGGTGGTCCCGGAGTGCCTGCGTGCTGACTTTGGGGAGCACCCCTCGGCCGTACAGGGCTGGATCGAGAATCAGCGCTGGCCGCACCAGGTCGTACAGCCCCTTGGCGAAGCACGTGATGCGGCCCTGTTTCTCCCAGTGGCGAATGAGCCGCCAGGTCTGCTGCACTCGATCAGAACGCTGGGTCCCGTACACCGCGTCGACCAGGCGCTCCACGGTCATGGGCCAGGCGGCCTGCCGGGCTAACTGCCAATCCAATTCGGTGGTCTGAACGGGTTCGGCTGGCGCACCGCGCTTCCGCGAGGGGACGGGCCAGCGGGGCAAGAAGGCCCAGGTGGGATGCGCAAAGGGCCAAGACAGGTCCTGAAGAAGCAAGGCAGCATCCGCCAGGTGAAGCAGCGCGGCCGCGGGTCTGGGCTGTGCCCCGCGGATCAAGAGTGGCAGATGGGCGCGGTGGACCCACTGGCGTACTTCAAAAGCACTCACCCCGGCCAGACTGGCCACATCCCCTAGGCGGACCCAGCAGTGCTGGGCGGCGGCGGACCCGTACAGGTGCTGCACAGCCTGCTCCAGCGTGCAGGCCAGCTCATCAGCGACGAAGGCGGGGCTCAGGGGACCGTAGATCTTGCGAAGTTGGCGAAGGTGCTCTGCAGCGGACAAGGCAGGCGCGGATCGGCTCGACATCAAGCCTCCATCATAGAGCGCAACGAGGCTTTTTAAGGCGGTTGGGATCTGGGGCAGCACTCAAGGAGGGCCCTGACTTCGTTGCAGAGGTCGCGGTGTCCTGAGCCGAAACGCGTTCTCTTCTCTCTCTGGTGGCGCGCGTTCCCCTCGACATCCGGCAGATCTACCTTGATCCGCGCGCGGCCATCCTCCCCAGAGGCCAGGCCATTCTGGCCCAGTTCCCCGGCGCCGAGCGGATTGAGGTGAGCACCCATCAGTGGGTGACGTGGCGGCCCCCTGGCACAGACCAGCCCCGCTGAGGTACGCCAGTGGGCCCAGCGTCATCACTTGCCCGTCTTGACCAGCGGACCTCAGCCGCGGGTGGCTGCGGCGCTGCTTCACCTGCTGGACGCCGCGCCGTTTCTTCAGGGCCTGCCCTCCTGGGCCTTCTTGCCCCGCTGGCCCGCGCCGAGTCAGACCAGCCGCTCTCCGGCCGAATCCGCTCAAGTCACCAGCATGGACTGGCAACTGGCCCGGCAGGCGAACTGGCCGGTGACCGTGGAGCGACTGGCGGACGCGGTCTACGGCTCCCACACCCCTTCAGCCCTGCAGCAGACCCGGCGACGTCTGCGCACCTGGGAACAATAGGGCCGGGTCATCTGCTTTGCCAAGGGGCTCTACGATCTGGTGCGGCCGGCGCTGATTCTGGATCCCGCGCTCTACGGGCGGGGCATGTTGCAGGGGGCCAGCACCCAGATCCTCCGGGACCACCATCCGGAAGTACAGTCGGCTCTACGGGTCAGCCCTGCTCCCCGTCCTGGCCCGGTGGGAGCCGACGTTTCTGGAGTATCTGATGGTCCGGCAGCTGCATCCAGTAGAAGGGCCGTTGCACCTGAACGCCCGGTACAACACGCTCTGTCAGGGGGCGGCGCTGTACCGTCTGGGCACCGCGCCGCTGGCGCGCGCTGGAGACGCTGGCTCCATTGAAGTGACGGCGGAAAACATCCAGGCGGGGCTGGTTGATTTCAAAGCCCTGGTGGTGGCCACCCGCCAGAAGCTTCAACGCGACTTTGAACGCACTCGGGTGACGGCCAAGGGGCAACACTAACGGGCACCCTCAGAAGTGGCGGCTGACCCGCTCGGGCAGTTCGATCAGGGGCCAGAGGGCCGCGCACCCATCTGGGAACCAGACCGCGCCCCAGCCCCCTTCTTCTGTAAAGGTGGTGTTCTTCATGGCATCCGGGTCGTCCGTTAGGGTGAAGATCACGTCCCCGCAGGACAGTCCCCCCAGCAGTGGCGTGCCCAGGCCAACCAGCAGCACCTCCCCGTCCGGCACATACTGCGCGGCCCAGAGCTGCATGAACAGGACGATATGCTCGAGGGTTACGGGCAACGGCAGAGCCCAGCCGTCCGGCAGCGCGCGGCGCAGCATCCTGAGCACCTGGGGATACCGCAGCACTTCGGCCGCGCTTAGGTCCAGTGCCGCCCAGGTCTCCGGGAGCGGCTCAGCGCCGAACAGGTTCTGATGGGCTGAGAACTCAGCCCCCTGCACCTGGCCCTGCGCCGCTTGATCGATGTGAGCGGTGGCCGACAGCAGCGTGGCCAGGGCCTGCACCGCGTGCTGGTGGAAAAAAGGCAACGCATCAAAGAGTTCACCCCGGCCGGCCTGCGCTGCTGGCCGCACCGGTTCTCTCGGCGCTTCCCCTTCATGGGTCAGCGCGTGTCGCCTCCTGCGCTGCTCCAGGATGATGGTTGCGTGGCCCGAGTCGATGACGGCCCCGCCCAGTTGCTTGTTCAGCGTCTCCAGGTAGATGGCCGCCTTGTTGCCCTTGGGGTCTTTGAAGCCTGGAAGCAGCGCCCGGCAAGTCTGCTGGAGGTGCACCTCAAAGGCGTCGTGCAGCGCCTTGAACATGTCATCGGCCAGGTCACCGAGTAGCGGGGCCTGCGCCGGATTCACGAAGCGGGCCATGACGGCCGCGTGGTGCTGCGCGCGCCTGAGAAAGGCGACCGCGGCTGGGGTCAGGCTGGGCTCTGAAGGGGCGGTCACGCCGCCCAGGCGAGCGTGCTGAGCCTGGCCAGTGGCCCAGCATCCACCTCGTTCTTCCCTCAAAATGGACAGTTGCTCAAGGCCTTTCGCCACATCTGCGCCCCCGAGCTGACCGTGTGTCCGGTACCCTGGAGCTCAGGAGCCCCCATGCTGGAGACCCAAGTTCGCCGTCCTGCCCCCACCACGTCGTCCCAGGCGACCCCTACCAAAGCAGCCACGCCTGCCGTCAAGCCTGCGGCGGCCCTCCCGGCCTACGTTCTGGCGGAGCTGCAGCGCAACGCGGCCAAGATCAAGGGCATGGCGGGTCGGCCCAACCTGATGGCGATCTTCCTGAACGAGTGGATCGAGAAGCACACCCGCGAGCGGCTGATGAACCAGACCGTCAAAGCGAACCTGGGCGATCAGGGGGCGGTCATTCCCGGCTGGGCGGATGGGGCCAGCAACGGCATCGCCGGCACCCTGCTCGGCCCCGCCGCCGCGCAGGACATCACGAGTGGCGTGACCCGGCGCCTGACCGAGACCCGGCACGCCCTGGGGCAAGTCGGCCTGGGGAATCCGACGGGGGCCTACCAGGCCCGGGACACCCTGGGCAGCGCCGCCACCAGCCATGACGTGGCGATTCTCAAGGGCATCCTGGGGGCTATTGCCGCCAAAGACCGTCACGCCGTGGCCGCCGCGTACGCCAAGCAGAACGGCAGCAAGACTCTCAGCGCCACCCTGGGCGAACTCATCCGTGACGCCAATCAGCGCGGTCCCCTGATGGCCCTGCTGCCGCCGCCGATGAACGAAGAGACGCTGACTCTGGATACTTTTTTAGAGCAGCTTTCCGTGGGCCTGGTGTACAGCAACCAGACGGCCGAGGAGATGAACGCCGACACTGTGGATGAGCGCCGGGGCGGCAACCCGGCGGCGGTGCTGAAGCACTTCGGCTTCAAGGCTGGCCCGTTGATTCTGGGCCGCTGGGGCTTCCAGATGCGCACGTTCACGCCCATTCCTGGGAAGGCCAAATGGGCGCACCCCATCGTCTCCTTCCGGGGCACCGAGGGGGTCATGTACGATCCGCTGGGGAATGACGCGGCCAAAGCGGCCAAGGCGAAGGGCGGCTCGATTGGAGAACAGGCCCAGGCCCGGCAGAAAGGCATTGAAGGGACGGTCGACACCATCATCGGCGACCTGTCCCCCAAGCAGGTCGGGTGGTATCACGTGCAGCCGAACGAGGACCTCATCCTGGCCAACCTGCAGCGCCTCAAGGGCAAGGCCATCTCGACGGGGCACAGCTTAGGCGGTGCGATTGCTCAGCTGGTGCCCGCCCTGCACCCGGAGTATTTCGGTTCGGTGGTGACCTTCCAGGCCGCCAACATCGACAAGGCGGAAGTGGCCAAGATGCGGCAGCACAATGCCGGCCAGGCTGATCCGGTGCTGGCCCGGCATTACCGGGTTGAAGGCGACATCGTGCCGACCGCAGGGCAACAGGCGCTCGACGGTCAAATCACCTACTTTGACCGGGTGAGCCGGGACAAGGGCACGCAGGAGCCCTTTGGCAACAGTGCGCTGGAGAACATCGCCTCGGGGCACGTCACCCCGATGCTGAGCACCTACATTCGGGGCCAGAAGAACCTCAGCGAAGACCTCCAGGTGATTGCCGATCAGGGCCTCAGGGACGAGGCGACGCTAAGCGCCAAACCTGGAGAGAAGGTGCAGGACGTCAAGACGGTCTTTGCCGGCAACTACAGCACGGCGCAGGATCCGCGCATCCAGGCGGAGAACAAGCGGCTGACCCTGGCGAACAACGTCGGCCTCTATCCAGGCACCGACCTGTTCGAGGCCACCATCTACGCCAACATCGCCTACAACACGCTGCTGTCGCACGTGGAGAATCTCGCGGCCGACAAGACCATCAAGACGCTGGCCGAGTTCAAGAAACGGGTGAACGAACTGATGGCGGGGTCGGCTCCGTTGCCCCTTGATCCGGATGATGTGGCGCTGAGCAAGGTGCTGAAGATAGATCACTACGAGACGGACTATGCGGCCCGGCCTATGTCTACGGGCTATGGCATCCCGATCTATCCGAAGAAGGCCACGCCAATCGACACCTATTTCCGCCAGGGCGTGCGGATTCCAAGTTCAGTTGAGCAGCAGGTTCGTGACCAGCTCGCCGTCATCTGGACGTCGTGGAGGGGACAATGAAACGTCTGATCCTGCTGGCCCTGGCATTGGTGGCCTGCCGCCCCGCTCCCGCCGAGACCCTTCAACAGACCAAAGGAAGTGCCCTCCTGACCGCCGACCAGCTCAACCAGTTGATCCTTGACCGCCTCGCTCAGAGCGATTTTCAGCAGATTGACCGGGTCAAGTTCTATGGCCCTGGCTCAGATCAAGACGGCACGCGGTCATACGTCTCTCCCAAGACAAGGGACGAGGTGCTTGGTCTGCTGGCCGAACTCATTGAGCCACATGTGGTTGATATGCGCTGGGCTGAAGATTACGGACAATTTCATGGCACGTTCCGCGTCAAAAGTGACCCGAAGATGCTGTTCGGTCTGGCCACCAGTCTCGTGCGAATGAAGACAGAAACGTTCAAAGACGCACCTGAGATCTTGAAAAAGAACCAGAGCGACGTCGTCTATACGCCGCCTGTCGTCTGGGACGAGCCCTGAGTCAGTGAGGCTGGATGCCCTGTTCTTGACGGCCGTGCTGAGCGCTTGCCAGCCGGGTCCTGCCGAGACCCGAGCAGACGCAGTGAAAAGAGCCCTGCTCTCCCCGGAGCAACTGAACCAGTTGATCCTTGACCGCCTCTCGCAGAGCGACTTCAAAGAGATTGATGGCGCGCGGTTTTACGGCCATGAAGCCGACAACTCTGGGAGCCGTGACTACGTGTCCAAGTTGTCTCGGGATGAAGTGCTGGGCATCCTGACAGACCTGATTGAACCCCATGTGGTTGAACTGCGCTGGGCCGATGATTACGGGCAGTACCACGGCGGGTTCCGGCCCAAGAGCGATCCGAAGATGATTTTTGGTCTGTCCACCAGCCTGGTCAAAATGAAAACGGACACCTTCAAAAGCGCGCCGGAGATCCCCGAGACCTACCAGAGTGACGTCCTCTACACGCCCCCCAGTGTCTGGGAAGAGCCCTGAGCGCGCCGTGATTGGGCGGCTGGGCCTTTGCTGCCTCGTTTTGATGCTGGTGGCGTGCCAGCCAGTGGAGGGATCCCAGCAGACCGCTCCACTCGGCCCCGACCAGTTCCATGCCCTGATTCTGCAGCGGTTGTCGGCACCGGAGTTCGAGCTCATTGACGGGGCGAAATTCTACGGCCCCCTGGTGACGGAGGGCGGCTCCCGGGTCTACGTCTCTCCTCTGAACCGGGAGCAGGTCCTGGGGGAGCTTTCGGCTCTGATTGAGCCCCATGTGGTGGAGATGCGCTGGAGCGATGATTACGGGCAGTATCACGGGACCTTCCGGCTCAGGAGCGACCCTGAGCTGGAGGTCGCGCTGGCCACCAGCCTGCTGAAGCCGAAAACCGACACCTTCAAAGACGCGCCGGAGATTCTCAGGGCCTACCAGAGCGACGTCCTCTACACGCCCCCCAGTGTCTGGGACGAGCCCTGACCGCTATTGAAGCTGCGCCTGACCGCCAGCGAACTGTTCGCCCAACTCAAGGCCTGGCCGGGCCTCTTCGAGCTGCATCCTGGTCGGCGCTGGAGCATTCGCGGTGCCCGTTTGCCTGCGCGCTAGACCCTGCCCGTCAGCACGTCCTGAACCGCAGCCCCTTTTGCCCAAATGAGGTGACCTCTGTCCACGTCCCATCCTGACGCGCCCGCCCCGACGCCCTTGCAGGCCCTGGCCCGTGAAGACCGCCCCACGATGGACGCCGAGGTGCTGCATGCCTGGGCCGGCGAGGTGCTGGCGGCTATGGCCCAGCCCTCGGCCCCGTCGGCCGCCACCCTCTCCGCGCACTGGCGCGCCGAGGCCGCCGGAGAACCCGAAGGCAGTCCGTCCTGGAGCGTGCTCCAGTACTGTGCCGATGAACTGGACATGTTGCTGGGCGGCTCCAGAGGCGGCCAGGCGGGCGCAGGCCCCGAGCAGCCCGGCCCGCCTTGACCCCAGCACCTGGGCTGAGGCCCTGACCGTGCTGCGGGACGCAGAGACGACCCTGATTCAGTACGGCGGCCAAGGGGTATACACGCTCAGCCGCCTCCAAGTATTCCTCAGGGCGCGTGCTGACTGACGCTGGGCGACCACACACTCAGATGACGTTGCCTGGCCACCCGTGCGCGCCGCACGCTGCGGTCCATGACCCGGGACTCTTCGACCCTTCCGCCCCACCTCCATGTACCCCTGTTCGTGCTAATGCTCGTGGCAGGCATGGTGCTCCTGACCCACATCATTCGGAGTTCTGGTGAAGCCCGGCGGGCCGCCACCACGGCTCCAGCCCGCCGCGCCCATCCCCACAGCGCCGCTGCACCCCGCCTTGCACACCCTGATCACCGTGCACCTGCACCGATGCAATTTGCTCATGGTCGCGGCGTTCGCCGATTGGCATAGCGTCCCCAGGCATGCCGGTTTGGCCGCCTACGAGCCATTATCGGTCACCAACTTGCCCATAACTGCTCACTACACACTGGGCTGGAGAAGCTCACTGACATCGACCTGTAGGGCATCGGCGAGTCGCTGCATGTGATCAAGTGTCACATTGGCCTCACCTCGCTCAATGGCCCCGATATATGTGCGATGAATACCAGCATGATCACCCAGATCCTCTTGCGACCAACGCGCCAGTTTCCGCAAGCGCCGCACATGGGCGGCGAAGCGCAGACGGGCGGCACTGGCAGGCATCCAGCCACACTGCTTGACAGAAGCTCACGAATCTACACTCTATACCTAGCATTTTGAGTATCGTGGGCCTACACTTTCGTCACAATGCGCGCACTGAAATATCACGCAATGGTGCAAATCCCACGAAAAGACACTGTCCTGCGGCCGAAAAACGCTGTGCTCAGCGTCTCCCTTCAGGCCAGCGTCGTCAATTTTCTCTTTGAGCAGCTGCACTCACCAGCGCGAATCTGTGGCGGTCTTCTGTTCGGATATCACGAAGGGACAATGCTTCGAGTGGTGCTCGCCAGCAGCGCTGGCTCTCCACAATGGTACGAGCAGTCCACGCGGTCTCTGCTGACGGTGGATGATCGCTTCACTCTAGGTTGGGCTGAGGCCGTTGCTGAGATATGGGGCGGACAGATTGACTGGTGTGGCAATTGGACCATCCATCCAACGGCTCAATGTCCCACGGATACGTGGGCTCGGGGACAGTTCTCTGACGGGCAGATACAGGGGTTGTTCGACGAACATACTATTTTGTTGATCGCTGGATGGCGCGACGGAGTAGCCAACTTCCAAGCGTACGTTGCGGATCATGAGGGAAACACAGCTACAGCTGCTGTCTCTCTGAGTTCAGACACGCCAACAGATCTCCCAGCACTTTGTATCTCTTAACATGTCAATGTGATGCAAAGGGAGAGGACGAAGGGCGATAGAAGCAAAATTTCTCCATCAAGGGAGAGAATTATCTCTACGGGGGTTCTGGCAACTTAAGCTCGGTAGGCTGGTGGGCTGTGACTAACCGGAAACCCTCCCGCCACCGTTTTCCCCTGAGCGTCATCGGGTATGCCCTGCGGCGCTCCCCCCGCTTCCCCCTCAGCCAGCGGGACGTTCAGGAATTGCTCCATGAGCGCGGGATCCACGTCAGTCACAAAACCCTGCGGCAGTGGAACATCAAATTCGCTCCCCTGTTCACTGCAGCGCTGCGGCACCGTGAACCCCGACGGGGTTCTCTGTGGTTTTTGGATGAGGTGTGTTGAGGTCGGTGGAGAGAAGCATTGGCTCTGGAGGGCGGTGGATGAGGAAGGAGCTGTGCTGGACATCCTGCTTCAGGAACATTGCGACACTCGGGCAGCCAGGTCCTTTTTCGTCCACCTGCTGAGGGAATACGACGTACCGGAGATTCTCCATACCGACAAGTTGTGGACCTACGGGGCGGCGCTCCGAGGACTCCCCGTGCTCAACGGCGTGGAGCACGTTCCTGTGGTGTCCACCGCGCGCTGTAACAACCTAGTTAAGCAATCGCATTGACCCACACGGCAACAGGAGCGAAGCCAAGTGAGTTTCAAACGACGACAGCGAACGCAAGAGTTCCTTGCCCTGCATGCCTGCGTCTCGAATCTTCACCGCCACACCCGGACCACGGTCCCCGCCGCCCTCAGCCGAAGAAAGCAAACCGCAGCACTACTTCTCCGGCGAGAAGCAAACCGCCTGCTAAGTTAAGACGGTCCTACTGAAGTTAATATGCTGGAACCCCGATGGTAAATTATGTCGTCAAGGCCGACGAACAATCACCCACCTTCACCTTCGCCGAACGAAGGTGAGTTGGCACCGTACCCGCTTGTGCGAGTGACTGGTGTAATTCATGATGAATGTATGCCTTTGACGCTGTTGACTCTCCCCTTGCTGATGGCCGCCGTGCCGGCTCAGGCTTTTGCATTCGCGCGGCGCCTGGGGTGGGATTGGGTAACAATGTTTGGCGTTGTGCTGTTGGGCATAGTCCTGAGCACCCTCATGGCCCCCGCTTTGAAAGCATCGCCCTTCTGGCGCCTGGGGATGGTTCTGTTGGCCTGCAGCTGTAATGTTGGAAACATGCTGGTGCAGAACCCCACCCTGGACGGCCTCAGCCTCATTGGAAATATCATTCTGCTGTACACCTTCTGGGATGAGCATGGCCCCCGCACAAAGAGGCGCATAGACCAAGGCAGGACTCAGGCCGTTCGCCGATTTGCCCGGCCGGTGATGGGCAACTTAGCACCGGTGTCCTAAGCGGTTAACGACCAATCACCATCAAGAAGCCCTGAAACGACAGCTTCCCCTCTCTGCTGCTTTGCCAGACCTGACTCCTCCGCGGAACAAACAGCATCAACGCCAACTCACCGCCGCCGCTGGTGTGCGGTATTCACAGTTCCTCCATCACTTTAGAGAAGGGGACCGACCCAAGTGAGGTGCTCAAGCTTGATCCTCTCGGTGTGTCACTACAACCTTTTCACCTAAGGCTGCTTAGGTGAAAAGGTTGTATCGTGAGACATCATGTCTGAGGTTATGCCCCTCGTCCACTATCAGGGCACCGCGCTCGCCCACGCCGACACCTGGCTCAACCTTCACGACGACGAACTGCGCCGCCGTGCGGTGCAGGCCGCCGCCAGCAAGGAGACCGACACGCTCCTCAGTCTGATGCGCGCCTATCTCACCCAGCACGGCAAGAGCGGCGTCTTGACCAGTCCCCGAACCGTCGAAGCCTATACGCTGGGGGGGCGGCAATTTCTAACCTATGCCGGCGATCAGGCTCTCAATCTGCTGCGTCCAGGCCGGCACGACGCACAGCGGTATGTGCAGGCCATGCTGGCAGCGGGCCGACAACCGGCGGGCGTCCAACTCAAAGTCGCCGCCGCTGCCACACTGTACCGCGCCCTGCGCTGGGCCGGCGCCACCGAAGCTGATCCATTTCGTGAGGTCCGAATTCCCCGTGACCCCACATCTGGCCTTGAAAAGCGGCCTCCATACACCGAGGAGGAACTCGTGGACGTGCTGCACCATGCTGATGAACACACCGCCTTCCTCCTGTTTCTGATTGCCCACGCCGGCTTACGGATCAGTGAGGCCCTGGCCCTGGAATGGACTGACCTCGATGAAACGGCCCGGCGCCTTCACGTACGGTCCGGTAAAGGCCGGAAAGCGCGCCGCGTTACGATGAGCGTCCGGCTCGCCCGAGCCGCCCGGCATTTCCGAACTCTCTATGGACCGGGCGGGCCGGAACACGCCCGTTACCGACCCAGGGACCGGGCCGCGACCTTGGTCTTTCGGTACGGCACTCAGCAGGCGGCTCGGTATCACCTGGGTCGGTTGTTTGAGCGTGCTGGGGTACCGTTCCGAGGTTTTCACCCAGGGCGAAAGTATGCTGGGACACGGCTACTTCAGCAGATTCAGGACTTTGGCCGAGTGGCAGCGCACCTGGGTCACGCATCTATCGATACCACCCGTAAGGGGTACGCACAGTTAGCCGCTGACGATTTGAAGAATGACGTCGCTGGCTGGTGAAGGGCAGTGAAGTACTCAAAACATCTCGGAAGGGCCTTCCTGGGCTTTCTGTGAGGCAGATCGAAATAACCCGTCCCAGACGGCGGGAAAAAACTTTATTTTCTGTAGTGAGTTAATTCATGCTTGTTTTTTACGCCTATATATTAAATGTAGTGATAGCTCGGTGAAGTAGGCCTCAGCAGGGGATTCGTATCTGCTTGCCAAGCAATTGATAGACCTCATTGTTCTCAGCAAACAGGGTAGGGTCTTCAATTGCCTCGCCGCTGCCTGCGCCGGACACACCCATGTGCCTCGCCCTGGCATGGCCATCTCCTCTTAAAGTGCGTCTGAAAAACGTACTGGCGCGGGTTTTCTTAGCCTGTGGAATAGAGAGATGATGGGACGGAGGTGGTGCACGCATGACGCGACGTCTGGATCCAAACGATCTCACCGATATCGAGTGGAACGTCTTCCAATCGTTCTTCCCTCCTGAATCTGTTGTGAGTCGACCCCGCAAGTGGTCTCTGCGGGAAATGCTGGACAGCATCTTCTCTGTCCTCCGCAGAGGCATCGCCTGGCGGGCTAAGGCCTCACGATCTTCCCCTTGGCAAACGACCGACTACTCTCACAGGCTTTGGAGACTGCAAGGCGTCTGGCAAGCGTTACACACCAGGTTGCGCGAATTGGTTCAAGTGCGCGAAGGGCGGGAATTCACACCAAGCGCGGGCATCATTGACAGCCAATCGGTCAACACCACTGAAGCGGGTGGGCCGCGCGGATACGATGGTGGCAAAAAGGTCAGCAGACGGAAGCGTCATCTGCTCGGTGGGTCGGGCGCACCGTTGCCTGTGCGGGCCACGGTGAAATCCCCCTCAGCCATCAGCCGATTTCTGAATCACGCCACGTGGAACACCCGACAGTTCCGCCGGGTGATGTGCGAGCA
>NZ_JAIQXU010000050.1 GCF_020166395.1 Deinococcus betulae
GACGAACTCCACCCGCTCAACCGCCTGGTCCGGATAAATCCGTCCTGTCGCCTCGCGGCCCTCAAGGTGAAGTAGGCCCAGGGCGGCCCAGGTATAGAGGGTGGCCACACTGACCTGGGTTCTGGCTGAGAGTTCGGCGGTCTTCAGTGACATGCATTCCCCACAATCATTCGTCCTCACAGGGTCTCAAAAGAGTTGTTCGGCGCTCATCAGGTCGAGATATCAGGGACGACCTGGCTGGCCACTGAAGAGGCCACAGCCTGTCCTCTGCCGTTCCGGCGGCCGGCTCATCCGCCGCCGTGGGCAGCACCTGCACGTCACGGTACGGTAGAGACTGGTTGCGTCACGCGCACGAAGGTCTGATGGCCTTCGTGCCACACCTCGTCCCCCGCATGGTGGACCAGTAGTTTCTGCCCCTGAGCGAGTTGCACGACATAGGTTACGTCATGGCCCTTGAATTCGCGGGACAGGATGGTGACCGGGCACGCCTGCGGGTCCTCCGTGAACGCGAAGTGTTCCGGCCGGACACTGACTGTCACAGGACCCTCCACCTGAGCGTTCAGCAGTAGGCGGCCGAGTTGCGTCTGGGGGCTGCCGCTTGACGCGATACCAGAGAGCAGATTGCTGCGGCCCAGAAAAGTAGCCACGAACTCCGTATGCGGCTGGCTGTACACCGCTTCGGGCGTGCCGATCTGCTCTATCTGGCCCCCACGCATGACGGCGACCCGGTCGCTAAAAGCCAGGGCTTCTTCCTGGTCATGGGTCACCAGCACTGCCGTCGTGCCGCCGGCCCGGACTGTCGTCGACCTTCACCAGTGTGCTGCTTCCCTTTGGTCGTGGTTTCTGGTGTCACGTCGGGTTTCACAGCACGGATCACTTCTTTCCAGTGGGTACGTTCCCGAAGAATCCATTCGCGGACCATGCCACTCAAATTGCACAGCAGGTGCCAACGATCCGCCACTTGAAGGGCCTGCGGAGCGGCCTCGGTGACTGCGCGGCTGTATTCGCTGGCGCGATCTCTGGTGACGATTTCGATGCCTGGATGTGCCCGGTGCCAGTCCCGCAGCACCGCAGTGCTGCGATCTTTCAGGACATCAATCACCTGATGTCGCTCCAGGTCGACGAGTACGGTCCTACAGCTTTGCCCCTTCTGGATGGCCCAGTCATCAACCCCAAGCACCCGTGGGGTAGCAGGAGTGGGGTAGGTCCTCATCACGCGAGGAATGGCGTCTGGGCTGCCAGAATGTGAGCTTTGTGACAAAACGTGTCCGCTCGCTCCGTCCCCATGCCGAAACCCAGATGGGCCAGGAAGGTCTGGAGTCGAGCAGTCCTACGCGCAAAACGCGGAATGTCTGCACCTTGTGCTGAAAAGGTCTGGGCGGGGCATGTGGGGTTGAGACAGCGGAACCACGTCACTTGGATGGAAAGTCGTGTGTCCTGAGGGCCACAGGGAAAGTCGCGGGGATGGCGCCAATAATGCCCGTGAAGACGGCTGCTCGTCTGTCCGCACTGCGGACAGACCGCCTGATGAGCTCTGGTCTGAGCGGAGATGATCAACCCCGCAGACGTCAGGGAGACGGTGCTGAAGTGAAGGCCCGAGATGCGGCAAGCCGTGCGAAGGGCCGACATCCCACAGTGTGCGCCTCACCCTAGCCTGACCACACAGAACCTTTCGTAGCAGCTTCCTTAAAACACCCCCAGAGGTGCTGGCGCCTGTTATCAAGGCCTACCAAGTGCACAGAACCCCATGCTCATATGTGCTGACGTGCACAAAAGCTGCGCCAGG
The DNA here is from genome assembly GCF_020166395.1 of Deinococcus betulae. Taxonomy (NCBI): domain Bacteria; kingdom Thermotogati; phylum Deinococcota; class Deinococci; order Deinococcales; family Deinococcaceae; genus Deinococcus; species Deinococcus betulae. The sequence continues at coordinate 1,787 of NZ_JAIQXU010000050.1, forward strand.
TCGTCCAGGATCGCCGCCCCATTTCTTCTGACAGGCCTCTCCAAGTATGGGATTCTGGTGAGTGGTCTGTACTGGTGGACCACTTCGTGTCTCTTGCCTTTGCATCTCTTTTGGCCCTCCTCGCCGCCTCTGAGCTGGCTCGTCCCTTCCTTCAAGGAGTTTGATTTTGTCTTTGCGATCTTTACGTGCCCTTCAACTTCCACTGGCGACCCTAACGGTCCTGCTCACAGTCAGTTGCAACTGGGGTGCCCCACCCTCTCCAATCGCTGCTTCACCCGCCCCCGTCCTCCCCGTCGCCCCCCGTCAGGCGGTCGCCGGGGGCCTCAATGCCACCTATGTGTTGCGGGCCGATCCACAATTCCGCTTCACTCGCCGCGAACCTGGTATCCACGCCACGGGCAACGCGACGCTCCCCTGGTCGCGTGCTGGCGGCTTTACTGCCACGTGGTCCGGTCAACTGCATGCCCCGACCAGTGAGCCCTACACGTTTTACGTCAAGGGTGACGGGCGCACGCAGGTCTACCTCAATAACGCCCCCCTGATCTCCGCCGGTCAGTCCAGCGGCACGCTCACCCTGTCGGCTGGCACCATGTATGACCTCCGCGTGGAGACCACACAGGATGATCTTCAGCCCCGCCTCACTCTGGAGTGGTCAACCCCCACTAAGACGAGGGCCGTTGTCCCTCCCAGCGCCTTGTTCACGCGCCCTCTCACAGCACAGACAGGGACCCTTCAAGCCAGCAGTGTCACCCTCGGGCAGAACCTTCTAGAGAACGGTGATTTCTCTGATCCTATGGGGTCAAGTACCTACGCTCCTAACTGGTCGGGCACATACAAGATTCAGGGGCCGGGTCGTGACGGCGCCGGGTCAGCGCTCCGCTTGACAGGGACGGCCGCTGCCTCAACGTATCTCTATGATCCTCTGGAGCAAGGGGCAACCTACGCCGTCACGGTGTGGGGCAAAGCCACGACAGCCTCGGCCTGCACCGTGAAGGTGCAATTGGGTACCACCACCGCGGCGGTCAACGAGACGTTGACCTTCACGTCCAGCACGTGGACTAAGCAGACCGTGACCGTGCAGCATCCCTTTACCACCAAGAACTTCAGCCTGTCGAGTGAAACGGCTGGGGGAGAGTGCTGGCTGGATGACGTGAGCGTAGTGGGCACCGCCGCGGCTCCCAATGTGCCGTCACCGCAGGTAAATCTGGTTCAAGAGGGCGACTTCGAGGGCACCTTAAGTGCCTGGCGTTCCAGTGACAACGGCGTGCTGCCGGTGGCCGTCCCAGGTCGCAGCGGCACAGGACAGGCGGGGTCAATCCAGGCGCTGTCAGAGGATGGCTGGAGCCAGGGCTTTAACCAAGTGATTCCGGCGAGTGCCCTGAAGCCAGAGACAGAGTACGTGCTGAAGGTCGCAGGGCGCGTAACGGCCACAGACGACGCTCTCAGCGCGCTCTGCTTTTTCCAGGGGACGAGCGCGGCCGCGACGCCTTGGTTTGATGCCTATGCGTCGTTTCCCTCGACGGCCGCTGGAATCTGGACGGATCAGGTGTTCCGATTTAAGACACCTGCACAGACTGCTGATCTGTACGTCAATCTGAACAAGATGCAGTTGGGGTTCATGCCGACGGAAGCGGCTTGCCAATTTGACGACATCCAACTAGGTGAAGTGGTGACAGGAGGCCCGCAAGAGCCTCAAGAACCAGGGGAGACCGACGAGCCGGAACCTGTCCGGGCTATCATAGATTCTTCTATTACACCACCGACCGTACTTGCTGGGGGCGAAGTACTGTTTAGCGGAGCTGGTTCAACGGGCGAGAACCTAACCTACACATGGGACTTCGGCGATGGAACGACTGAAATAGGTGACGCTGAGGCGACAGGAGACGTCTCTCATACATATACAACGCCTGGTTACTACACGACTAGGCTCAAGGTAACGAATCCACACAGTCCTGTACCCGTCATGTCAGAAATCAGAATCGCAGTTTTGCCTGAAGTGCACGACATGCTTAGCGCTCGGGCCATTGCTTTAGGTGAAGCGACAAGGCTTGATGTTCAGTATCCGTTGCCAGGACTTGAATATGAATGGACCCTGCCCGAGGGTCGGAAAATCATTTCTCCTAACGCGTCATATGAGTTTAAAAGCTTGGGCTTCCATGACATCTCTTTAACGATTTATGATAGAAGGGCGGGTGTTTTTGATGAGAATGGCCCTCCTATTTTGCTGCTAGAAGACGCCAAGGTGAATGTGCAGGCCCCCGAATATGATTTGGAAGTCGCTTTCTATGGCACAGAAGAATATTGTGAGCCCAGTGGCGGCGGAGAGGTAACTAAAGCGTCAATCAATTTTAGAGCTCAGAATGATATTAAGCCAGATAGTTACTGTTTTCATTACACGGATGAAGACCTCTCATATTTTTCCGGTACTGCCACCTCAACTTGGGAGAAAGATCAAGAACTCGCCTCCAGTTCTAACAGTGTTACCGTCGCTGAGTACTACTGGGAATTGCCAGACGGTACGAAGTTTCAAGGAGAAACTATACCTGCTCGGCGTGTATATGACGCAGTAAGGCAATCTGATATTCCTATCTTGACATTTAATATAAGAGATTCTTTAGGGCGAGTTTTCACGGAAGCTTTCCAAGCTGCCGCTCCGCATTATTACTGCCTTAAGGAGGATGTGCCAAGCTGTGTAGAGATTTTCACAAGCTCATTGACTCAAAAAGATGAGTATCACCCACTCCTCAGGGTGGATGTGCCAAATAAATATACAGATGTCGTACGTAATCCAACAGACGACTTCTACGAATACACAATCTACAGTGGATTATATTATTCCCCAAGTGCACACATATTGGTAAATGGAGTCAAAATCTCACTCTCAAGTCCTGGTTATGATTTAAGAACGGGCGGGCCTTTTGATCCTCAGGAGCCTGCAGATCAACATTTTGATGTGACCAAGTGCAGCGGCTATACGCACAAGAATCGAAATGTTCTATTTCTTAAAGCAGCGACTACCGATCCAATATATAATAATCCAGGTAGAATTGAAGCTGGATTGAAAAATGCTTTTAAGTCAGGAATTAATATATATAAATTCAGTAACTTGTTTGAAAAAGGATGCAATGAATATTCTGAACCCGATCCATACGGATATGCATCAGGCGGCAGGTCACAAATTAACTACAAATTCCTCCTACCTAAATATGAGGATATCAGTGTTCCTAAGTTAACATTGAATATTCTTCCAGACGAGCAAGCTCCTTCAGAAAAACGTCAATTATTTGTTGATAAAGAAGGACAGCTTATTGCTCAATTTAATGTTAGCGAGAGGGATATTACGTCGGATGGAAACATAGAGATTAAAATTCCCCTCTATGCAGTAGATGCGAACGGCAATCTGGATACTGGAGTCTACGGAAGCCCCTATCTCGCGCCTAATAATGAGAACCTACTGATGGAGGGCATCGTATTTAATAGAGGTATAGCTGAAGTCGAAACAATTATTAATATAGAAAGCCTGGGTAATGGCTCAATCGATCCATCTAGATTTACGAGATATGGTCTTGATGGAAATATAAGTGAAATCAGCTTCGGTAGCCAGTCTCCTAAAGATTTAAACAGCACCACACTGGCAATGTCTCATAAGACTGCATCTATCAATACGTTAAATAATACCGTTTTACTGCCTCAAAACCTTGCGGGAGAAACTCTTAATCGGATTTATCTGGGTGGATCGGCGAATGCACGACAGGCTATCGACAAATTTCTGAAAAATTACGATGGAAGTGTCACCAACATCGTCGTTGGATTGGCCCCCATTGTTGGAGATGGCTCCGATCTTCTCATGCAGGCATACTATGCCGCGAATCGGAAGAATGTCGATTATGTTATCGTCACTCTTGGGACAATTGGCCTCGTAATGGACGCGACCACTCTAGGCACACTTGACTTTACAGCCCCAATTAAAGCGCTTTACAAGTATGGCGGTACAACAGCCCGCGCTGTCGTCAAGGAGAGCGTAGATCGTTGGAGAACTCGCCCTATTCAAGAAAATTTCAATTCTATTAAAAATAACTATTCATTTATGATGGATGTTGCTTTAAATAAGGGAGATGTTAGAGTAGTCGGTAACGCGCTAGAGCTCGCCGTAGAAGGAAAAGGCACTCCTACTCAGGGTCTGCTGCATTTTACTTCCACCTATAATACATTCAAATCTGGGAATCTTTGGCCGAAGATCAAGGGAATTAATCAAAAGATTAAAGTAGCTAAGTATGGTATGTTTGCCCCTAAGATTTCTCAACGCATAGGGAAATGTGGCAGCAAATGCCTATCAAGTTTTGGTCAACTCGTAAATTTATATAAAGTCAATGGACGCAGTAATATACCAACTTTAAGAAATTTTGAGGAGAGTTTCTTCAATTGTTTGATAAGACCGCAGCAGATTACGCAACAATCCAATAACTCTAAACTTTGTCTAAAAAATATGGTCTTGAGCAAGGCCAAGTTTAACAAGAAGGACCTCTGGTATGGTACATATTCTAGAAAGGGTGACGTATACGACCTAGCCGAAGAATATGACGGTGCTGTTATGACAGATTTCATTGACGACTCTGAGGAAACGTTTTTAAATGAAGAAATTATTGAAGCCTCAAAAGCTCTTTTGGATTTTCATACTTCCCAAGGCCTTCTCGTCAATTTCTCTTTAACTGGTATACGAGATCTAAAAGAGGTTATCAACGGTACTGCGTCAACAATACCAGTAGTAACTAGAGCAGAGCTGTTGTATATTCGAGATAATTGGTCGACCATGGGAACTAAAGTCAAATGGTATCTTAATGGAAAAAATGTTGCGCCCCCATGGCAGTGGGCAGAACCTTGGGTAAAACCATGACCCACCAGGATGATCGCATTACTCTTATACAAATTTCTCGTGATGCACAGTTAAAATTTCTTAATTTTGAAGATGTAGTGCGGTTAGTTCTAATTTTGCACCAAGAGGAGGTTATTCTCGGAGAATGTAAATGGTCGGGCCTGAGGAGGGGGGTTAGAAATTTAGAGGCAAGTGCTCTAGGTTCTATTGCCACTTCAAATGGAGAATTCTTTAGATTGGTTGATCTTTTTGATCTTATATATGATGAAAACCTTGACACCAGAGTTGGTAGATCGACTATCGACATGTCACAAGATAAGAGTGTAATTAAAATTACAGCTCCGTTCGATGGGACCAAGAAGACCGTAAGGTTATTCGATACTAGAAATTTTATAGATGACCTTAAAATATTACTCAACATGTAGATTGTCCAACTCAACAATCCTCTATCATACGAATCATTACTCTGTTGATAAAACTCAGAATTAGATAATGCATTATGTTTATGCGGTCACTATTATGAATTCTCGGCATGTGCATCCACTCAATCAAAAATCTATTTCAGTGTAGGCGTACATCGTAGTTATTCATTACATGAACAGTGTTAATCTGGGGCGGCTCTTAGCCGCCCTTGGCTGTCATGACGGGGGTATTTTAGGAAAGCTGCTACGAAAGGTTCTTCCGCACTTTGTGTGGTCAGGCTAGGGTGAGGCACACACTGTGGGATATCGGCCCTTCGCACGGCTTACCGCATCTCAGGCCTTCACTTCAGCACCGTCTCCCTGACGTCTGCGGGGTTGGTCATCTCCGCTCAGACCAGAGCTCATCAGGCGGACTGTCCGCACTGCGGACAGACGAGCAGCCGTCTTCACGGGCATTATTGGCGCCATCCCCGCGACTTTCCATATGGCCCTCAGGACACACGACTTTCCATTCAAGTGACGCGGTTCCGCTGTCTCAACTCCACATGCCCCGCCCAGACCTTTTCAGCACAAGGTATCGAGATCAGCCTGATAGAACTCCCGGTACCGACCGGCCTGCGGCCGGTCGCCCCGCCAGACTTTCTGAATCTGCGACCGCTGGAAAGACCAGCTGGCTCTCATGCTGCGCCACGTAGCGGGCCAGAGGTATGGACAGGTCAAAGTGCAGGGCCAGCTCGGTGTCGCGGTCCTCTGGCCCGGTATTGAGGCGGGTGAGAGCATACAGCTCGGCGTCCTCACCGCCTTTCGCCATCAGGACGTCTTGGTGCTCTACGCTCGCGGTCTCGATGGGTGTGAACCCGTACGCCTCGTAGGTGTCACGGATCACCGAGAGGACGCGGTTAAAGACGAGCTGCTGGGCTGGAAGATACTCGGGAAAGCCGCTGAGGGCTCGGGGTTTGATCATAGGTGGGCCTCGTAGATCCTGCCCGGGGCGAACGGTGCAGGCGGGGATGCAAGACGTCGGCGCTCAGACGCAGCGCGCGGCTGTAGGTGCTCCCAGGATGTCGATGCACACGTTCCATAGCGCTCAGGATAGAGGCTGGTCAGCGCTCGACCACTAGCCAGATGACATACGCCACCTGCTGATCTGTGAGGGTGCAAAGGCGAGTTCACGTATTGCGGTACACCTGGAGCGCTTTCAAAGTCCACGAGCGGAGGGCTCACTGATGGCTCTACGCGCTGTTTAGTAGAGGTGGTACGGTGACGTCATGTCCCACCCGTCTGATGCTCAATCAATGTACGTCGTCATTGACGGCCTGGAGGGTGACATGGCGCGGGTTGAACAGCCGGACGGCACGGTGGAGGACTGGCCCGTGCACCGGTTGCCTCAAGGTGTTCGGGAAGGCGACGTTCTGCGGCTTGAGGTACGAGGTGGCCATTCGGTCTTACAGCGGGACCACGCCGAAACGCGCTGGCGCCGACAGGAAGCCCAGACTAAGCTGAACGCCCTGAATCAGACCAGCTCCGACGGCGAGGTCACGCTGTGAAAGGGCTTTTGACCTCTCTGCTCTTGGGACTGGGGACGGCAAGTGCTCAGGCGACACCGCCCGGCGCCTTGACCCTGCGCTTCTTAGATGTCGGTCAAGGAGATGCGGTCCTCATCACCAGTCCTGAAGGCAAGAGCCTGCTGTATGACGGCGGCCGCAGCGCTGCCCGCATGGCCACGCTGCTCACCCAGTACAGCGTCAAGAGCCTCGACCTCGTTGCGGCCAGCCACGGCGACGCCGACCACATCACGGGTCTGGTCACGGCGGTCCAGCGGTTCAAGCCCAAGTATTTCCTGAACAACGGCCTCGCCCCAACCACTCAGATCTGGCAGCAACTGGTGGGCGCTGTGCAGGCAGCCGGCACCCAGGGCCTTCTCGCCAAAGCCCAGGTGATCAATTTGGGCAGTGTCAAAGTCACCGTCTTGCCCCCTCCACCTGGCATGCCGAAGACTGAGCAGAACCTCAACAGTATCGGCCTGCTGGTGGAGTACGGCTCGTTTCGGGCCCTGATGACGGGCGACAGCGAGACCGCAGAAACGACAGGGTGGCTGAGGCAAGCTCCCGCGAGTGTCTTTGGCCCCATTGACGTGTACAAAAGCATCCATCATGGGGCGAAGAACGGGGACAACAGCCGCTGGCTGGCGGCTGTCCGACCCACGAACGTGGTGATTGGGGTGGGCCCGAACAACTATGGGCATCCGACCGCTGAGGCGCTCACTCTTTATAAAAAAGCGGGGGCCGCGATCTACCGCACGGACTTGAATGGCACAGTGACGGTGACCGTCCAACCAGGTGGCCAGTACACCCTGACGACCGAGAAAGGCACGGGGGTCAAGGGGACTGGCGCCGCCGTCACGTCCCCTGCTCAGCCGCCTGCACCGCCCTCCTCTCCAGTGCGCTACGCGAATTGCGCAGCAGTGCGGGCAGCAGGGAAAGCGCCCCTCCTCCGCGGCCAGCCGGGGTATTCCACAGCTCTCGACCGGGACGGCGATGGCCGGGCCTGCGAATAAAGCCGCCAGGCATCCGAACTCACTTTCTTGGGTGTCGATCTGTCTGTGGGCTGTGCCTGAGACTACCGAGGCCGTCAATAAACGACCGGCGTGCTGAGAGGGACCGGGCACACGCTGTAGGAAGACGGGGCCTGTCCTGCTAGAACAAGGGGAATGATCCTCGCTCTCGACTTGGAGTTCGACCAGCACGGCTTTCAGTGTGGCGCGCTGGTTGGAGGCGGAACCCAGGTCCTCTTCGAGCGCGAAAAACTTCCGGATATCGTTCATGTCCTGCGCAACGTGCCGCTCGTCGTCGGCCACAACATCCGCCGATTTGATCTGCCGCGCTTAGGCGAACTGGTCGGTGAACCGCTGAAGCTGGAAGAAGACCGGCTCATTGATACGCTTGAACTTGCCGCATTGGTCTGGCCGGGGCGACCCAGTCAGGCTCTGGAAAAACTGTACCGCGACACGCAAGTCGCCAATGATCCCGTGGCCGATTGCCTGGAGGCCATTCGAGTTTTGGACGATGCCAGGACGGACGCGGCTGTGCTCCCGCCGCTGGTCAAGCACTGGGCTCAGCGGCTGCTGCCTGACGGCGGCCTGCGCCGCGTGATTCCAGCAGGCACGGAGGACTGGGCGCCGCTGCGCGACCGCCTGGGTGAGCCTGCCGCCGAGGCCCTTAGGGTTCATCTGTCTGCCCTTCCTGAGGCGCAGATCAGCAATCTAGGCGCGCTGGTATTCCTCCATTGGTGCCTGCAACGTGACGACCCCAGTCACCGGCGACCTATCTGGGTGGAACTGACCTTCCCGAGTTTCTTGGCAGCGGAAGCGGCACTGGGTCCCATCAACACTTCGCGGGAGGCGCTCACGGCGGAACTTCAGGCCATCTACGGCCCAGAGTATGGGTTTCGGGCTGGGCAGTTCGAGATCGTGCAGGCTCTACTGGCCGGCGACTGTGTACCACTGGGCCTGCTGCCCACTGGGGGTGGCAAGAGCCTGACATTTCAGTTTCCAGGCCTCCTGCTCAGTCGCCTGCGCCGGGCGCTGACCGTCGTGGTCTGTCCTCTGACGGCCCTGATGGAGGACCAGGTGCTGAACCTACGGGTGCAGTTGCCCGGTTGGGCCGAGCGCGTCGCGTACCTGACAGGCAATCAAAGCCCAGATGAGCAGCGCGCAGTCCTTGATGGGGTCTGGGAAGGCCGAATTGACGTGCTGTACGTGAGTCCGGAGCGGCTCCGCAACCCTGGGATGCAGCGGCTGCTGCGTCACCGCCGCCCAGCCCTATGGGTGCTGGACGAGGCGCACACCTTCAGTCAGTGGGGAATGGACTTTCGCCCGGACTTTCTGAGAATCGCCCGGGCAATCCGCGAGATCCACGAGGGCGGCCCGGCACCCCTCTTGGGCCTGGTCACGGCGACCGCAACCACCCGCGTCAGCGACGACTTGGAGAAGAAACTGGTCGCAGCCCTGGGAGACGTGCTGAACCGACCGATGCGCCGGGTGCCGGACGACGTCGATTTTCAGTGGCGCGGGGAGATCAGCACCGAAGTCGTGCGCCTTCCTTTCAGCCAGCGCCTGGCGGCCATTCGGCAGCGGTTGCTGGAACGGCGCGGGCAGGGCGTGGCCATCGTCTACGTCCAGTCGCGCAAGTTGGCTGAGCTCTACGCCGAGGACCTCGGCGAACACCTCCGGGCAGCGGCCTTCCACGGCGGCCTGCCGCCCCGGCGCAAGGGCCAGACCCTGGAAGCGTTTAAAGCTGGAGACCTTGACGTGGTAGTGGCCACCAATGCGTTTGGGATGGGGATCGACCGCGCCGGAATTCACACGGTGCTCCACGCCGGACCGCCGAGTACTCCCGAAGCCTACCTGCAGGAGATTGGCCGCGTGGCCCGCAAGCCCGGTGAAACTGGGCACGCGGTGCTGTTCTGGGAAGAGCAGGACTTTCAGTTCGCCTTCGAATTCGAGAAGCAGTCCCGCGTCGGGAACAGCAAGAATTTGCGCGAGTGTTGGGGCATTGTGCGCGACCGGCTGAAAGAGGACCCTGTCCGGCGCTGGGTCTCCAGCTTCGAATTCGGCGCGGCCCTGCCACAGACCGATCCAGATGACCTGACCACCCAGGCGCGGGTCGCCCTGTACGCCCTGGAAGCGTATGACCTCGTCAAGGAAGGGGAATCTCAGCCGGCCCGGCTGAACCTGCGCCTGGAAGTAGGACAGGGTGAACTCGGCGAGGAGGGCCGGCGGCTGTGGGAGGTCCTGAAAAGGCAGGGGCTACGGCCAGGGGACGAGACGTCACTGGATCTCCGGGAAGCCGCGTTGCTGGCCGCCCTGCGGCCCAACAAGGTGGTCACAGGGGCGCGGCAGTTGGTGAAGGCTGGTTACGCGCGCTGGAGTTATGACCTCACCCTACGGGCCCGCAAGGGCACCCGAACCCGGCTGGACCGGGCCGGCACCAGCCTCCGCGCGCTGCTGGAGCAACTGGACGCCCATCCGGATGCCGACCTCTCGCAACTTCACGTACAGGCGATTCGCGAGGATCTCACCGCCCGGCGCCGGACAGCCCAGCTGGAATTGGCCCTCAAGACTCTCGCTGCCCTGGGGGTGGCCCGCTTCCGCATCGGGGGGGCACAGGCCAGTCTCGAACCGTATGCCGACGCACCGCCCCGGTCAGCTTGGACGACGTTCGCGCTGGCCCGCTTTGAGGTCTTGCAGGGCACCTGGGGCGTCCTAGAGCAGACCCTGAGCGAGACAGGCAGTGACACCTTGGTGGTGAATGCCGCCGATCTCGACGCGCAGCTACCGGATGTGCCGGGGGGCCTGAACGCCATGGAAAGCCTGCTGGCCCTCGAAACCCTGGGCATCGTTGATGTGGCCAGAGGCGATGAGATGCAGGGCCGCGTGTTCTACTTGGAGAAGGGGGACAAATACCAGGGCGGCAAGACACCGTCCTATCATCCAGCCGCGTTCCGGCCCCTGGAGCAGCATTACGCGGACCGCACGCGGCGACTGCATGCCATGCGCCTGATGGCGCTGGAGCTGGAAGAGGCGGCCCGGGTCGCCCTGATCCGGGACTACTTCACACTCACCCTGGAGGAATTCTGCCGCCAGCATTTCGCTGACCCAGACAGTGCGGCTGTGCCGCAACTGCCGGAGTATGCGCAGCGGATTTTGCAGGGCCTGAGCCCAGTCCAGCGGCAGGTGGTTGAAGACGAGCACAGCCGCGCGATCTTGGTGCTGGCTGGTCCGGGCAGTGGCAAGACCCGCACCGTGGTGCACCGCGTCGCGAACCTGATCGCGCTGAAGGGTGTTCCATCGGACCGGGTCCTTGTGCTCGCCTACAACAGGACGGCGGCAGCGGAAGTTCGGGACCGGCTCGCCACGCTGGTGGGTCCACTGGGCGTCCGGGTGGATGTGCTGACCTTCCATGGGCTGGCCCGCAAATTAACTGGCCTGAGCGACCGCGACGCGGTGGACGAGCAAGGTCAGCGCTTGTACGGAGACGCGGCACACGCCTGGCTGCTCCAGCAGGCCATCCTCCTACTGAAAGAGCAGGATCCGCCCTATCAGTACGTGCTGGTTGATGAGTATCAGGACGTGGACGCCCTTAAGTACGCCATGGTGACGCAGCTTGCGCGCTATCAGCCGAATGGAGGCGAGGACGAGGATCAGCCGGGTTACCTGGTGGCGGTGGGGGACGACGATCAGAACCTGTACGGCTTCCAGGGCGCGGATATCCGGTACATTCAGCAGTTTCAGCAGGACTATCAGATTGCGCCGGAGCAGGTGGTCGGCCTGGTCGAGAACTACCGCAGCGCCCGGCGGATTGTGGCGGCCGCCAACGCTTTCATTGACCTGTCGCTGCCCGCCGAGCACCGGCTGAAAACGGGGTTGCTCCAGGTTCGCGGGGTTCGGGATGAGGACGGGGTGGTGGCCTTCGGGCGGTATACGCAGCGTTTCTTTGCGGCGCAGGCCATCGCCCAGCGCACAGTGGACCTGACGGCCGCTGGCACACCTCTGCACGACATTGCGGTTCTCGCGCCCCGCTGGGATCTCCTTGAAGAGGTGGAACATGCCCTGCGGGAGATGGGCCTCCCCGTCCAGCGCTACGACTGTGATGATCAGCTGCGCCCAGCGAACAGCGCGCTCGGGCGTCATCTTCTGACTGGCCTGCGGCAGAACCTGACCGCGATGAGTGCAGATGCGAAGACCACGCTGAGTGAACTCAGCGCACCGTACAGTGTGGCCGACCGCGCCGCCGGGGCCCTGTGGGCGGCCGTTGAGGGATTGCGGGACGTGACCTACGAGACCATCGCGCTGAAACTGGAGGGGGCGCGGCCCCTGGCCGGCGGCCGGGTGGTGCTGAGCTCGTACCACTCGGCCAAAGGCAGCGAGTTTGATGTGGTTTTCGTCTTGGACGAGGGCGACCGCATGGATGAGGACGCCACGCGCGCCTTGTACGTGGCCCTGACCCGGCCGCGCAATGAGCTGTACCTGTTGCGGAATGTGCGTGCCTGTCATCCCACCTTCAAAGACAAGGCCTTCATGACTCGGCTGGCCGAGGGAGGGGTCGAGGCGTTCGAGGTTCCGCGGGACGGACCACTTCCCACACAGATCACCTTCACCTTGGACTTGGAGCCGGGGCAGCTCTACCTCAGTGCAAGGGAAGTGGTGAGCGGCCGTGGCCGTCAGGTGGTAGACCGCTATGCCCAGGAGTGGGGCCCCCTGACCGTGCAGGCGCGGCAGCAGAAGGATGGCCGCAGCTACTACACCTTCAGCAGTTCTCAGGGGGTGGTGGCGCGCACCCGAGCCTTCTGGCCAGCCACGGAGCAGGACCGGGTGCTGCGTCGCCTGCATCACTTGCTGCAAAGGGGGGCAGCCTGCCAGGCGAGGGGCGGAATGGTGATGCTGTGTGAGCGGGACGATGAGTTCTACCGAATTGCCCAGTACACCGGCGATGCCACTTCCCACTTTCTGGTACTCCCTTGCTTGGAACTTCAGCGGGAAGTGAGCTTATAGCGCCGCTGGAGACCAAGTTCGACCGTTGGTGTGGAGGGACGTGATGGACGTTGTGGCAGCATGAGACACTAAAGACGACGCTGGCCCTCTGGGGACTGGAGAGAAGGGGTTAGGGGGTAAAGGTATGGCCTGGCTCAACTGACGCCAGCGTGGCGAGGTCGAAGGTCCAATGCCGGGCCCATTCTGCCTTCGGTGGCTCATCCCCAGGCTGATGAAACCAGTCGAGATACAGGTGAGGG